>NZ_JBXAMS010000020.1:0-143803 GCF_058800905.1 Pseudomonas sp. GW822-FHT04C11
GAGGGGGCTTGCCCCCTCGCCACAACAAGCCTGCTCCCACATTTGTTTTGGGGACACCGTTTATGAAACGTCTACTTGGCGCGTGCGCCCTGCTCTCTCTGCTGGCCGGTTGCGCCAGCACGGATGTCATCGATCCACACGGCTACGACAAGACCGGCGTGGCCTCGTACTACGGCGCCAAACACCAGGGTAAACGCACCGCCAGTGGCGAGCGTTTCAACGCCAATTCCCTGACCGCTGCCCATCGCCAATTACCCTTTGGCACCCGGGTGAAGGTCACTAACCTCAACAACGATAAATCTTGTGTCGTACGTATCAACGATCGCGGACCACACACCCGTGGGCGCCTGATCGATCTGTCTCGCGAAGCGGCCCAGCGGTTGGGCATGCTGGGTAGTGGCACTGCGCAAGTTCGCGTGCAATCCCTCGACAACTGACAGACGGAGCCCAGGCCATTTTCGGACTTGCCGATTTACCACTGCTCAGCGTGCTGCAACTGTTCAGTGGCCTGGTACTGCTGATCGCCGGCGCCGAGTTACTGGTCCGCGCCGCCGTGCGCCTGGCCGCACGCTTGAAGGTGCGACCGCTGATCATCGGCCTGAGCGTCGTAGCCCTGGGCAGCAGCGCACCGCAAATGGCAATCAGCCTGCAAGCGACGCTGATGCAAAACACCGACATCGCCGTCGGTAGCGTGATTGGCAGCAACATCTTCAACATCCTGGTCACCCTCGGACTCTCGGCGCTGATCATCCCGTTGCGGGTCTCCCGGCAATTGGTGCGCCTGGATATCCCGGTGATGATCGGCGCCAGCCTGCTGGTGTTCGCTCTTGCCTGGAATGAACGACTGACACCGCTCGACGGCACGATTCTGTTAGCCGCGCTGGTGCTGTACCTCGGGTTGTTGCTGCATCAGTCACGGCACTCGGTGCGCCCGCACACCACTCCGGCAGACAGCAACAACGCATCCGGCGCGCCGTGGTTGAGCAGCCTGTTGCTGATGCTCTCGGGGCTGGCGTTGCTGGTGTTTGCCGGGCATCTGTTGCTCAGCGCAGCGGTCGAGGTGGCGACCGACCTCGGCCTGTCAGAACGCATTATCGGTTTGACCATCATTGCCGTCAGCACGTCGCTGCCGGAACTGGCCACCTCGCTGATCGCCGCCCTGCGTGGTCAGCGCGACATCGCAGTGGGCAACGTGATCGGCAGCAATCTGTTCAACCTGCTGGGCGTGCTGGGCGTCACCGCCCTGGTCGCGCCGACGCCGCTGTCGGTCTCGCCCAACGCACTGGACTTCGACTTGCCGGTGCTGCTGGCGGTCAGCGTGCTGTGTTTACCTATGTTCTATTCAGGCTATCGAATCACCCGCGCCGAAGGCCTGCTGTTTCTGGCCTTGTACCTGGCGTATGGACTGCATGTCGTGTCGTTTACCACGGGCATGCCACTGGCCGGCAAGCTTGAACACCTGATGCTGTTTTTCGTCCTGCCGGCGCTGGTGGCGTTTTCGCTGTTTACGTCACTGCGCGCCTGGCACCGCCAACACCACAAGAGGGAATCGCCATGACCGACAAACCCGGCTCCAGCCAACCGACCGGCATTGAAGTACGGCGCCAGGTCATGGGCGACGCCTTCGTCGACCGTTCCATGGACAATGCCACCGAGCTGACCCGACCGTTTCAGGAGTTCGTCAACGAACACGCCTGGGGCGCGGTATGGAACCGCGGTGGTCTGGAATTGAAGACCCGCAGCCTGATCACCCTCGCGGCCCTGACCTCACTCAAGTGCCCGCAAGAACTCAAAGGCCACGTGCGTGGCGCGCTGAACAACGGCTGCACGGTCGACGAGATCCGCGAAACGCTGATGCACTGCGCGGTCTACGCCGGCGTGCCAGCAGCGATGGAAGCGTTTCGGGCAGCGCAGGAAGTGATCGACGCGTATCAGCAATCGGAATAAATAGTCGGAGATCGCCATCGCGGGCAAGAACTAGGCGTCCCCCCGCTCCTACAGAGTTCACATCCCGTAGGAGCAAGGCTTGCCCGCGATTGGGCCTGAAGGGCAATAAGGATCTATCGGCTAAATCCACCCGCCCCACTGCAACACAAAGATCCCGAGGTTGGTGGTGACCGCCGCCATCAACGTGGTGATGACGATGATCGCCGCCGCCAGTTCATGGTTGCCATTGGCCGCCCGGGCCATGACAAAACTGGCGGCGGCCGTCGGACTGCCGAAGTACAGGAACAAAATCCCCAACTCGGGACCACGAAAACCCCAGAGCCAGGCCCCCAGCGTGGCCAAAATCGGCAAGCCGATCATCTTCACCAGACTTGAACTCAACGCCAGGTCACCGCTCTTGCGCAACGCCGCCAGCGACAGCGTGCCGCCAATGCAGATCAACGCCAGCGGCAAGGTCATCTGCGCCAGGTAGTTGCCGGACGTTTCCAGCCAGCCAGGCAAGCCGATTTTGAAATAGGCGAACGGTGCAGCGGATATCACACTGATGATCAGCGGATTGCTGAGCACGCTTTTGCAGATGCTCCAGGGATCGGACTTGATCACCGGGCTGTACACCGCCAGCACGATGGTCGACAGCGTGTTGTAAAACAGGATCACCAGCGCGGCAAGAATCGCCCCGAGGGAAATTCCGTAGTCGCCGTACATGCTCGCCGCCAGCGCCAGGCCGATGACTCCGTTATTGCCGCGAAACGCACCCTGGGTGTAGATCCCGCGATCCTCGCGCGGGCAACGCCAGATCGCCCAGCCCCAGGCAATGGCGAAACACGCCAGGGTCGCCAGGGCGAAATAGATCAGCAGCGCCGGCTTCAAGGCCGCGTGCAGGTCGGCGTGCACAATCCCGAGAAACAGCAGTGCCGGCATGGTGACGTTGAACACCAATGCCGAGGCGGTGTGGATAAAGTCGTCGTTGATCCAGTTGATGCGCTTGAGCAGAACGCCCAAAAACAACATGGCAAAGACTGGCGCGGTGATGGTCAGCGTTTCGAGAAAGATTGCCAGCATGCCGGGTGAACCTTGAGGGGCGTCGTTAGGGGGCTAATGATAAGCCACTGAAGACGCTGGCGTCTGGTAGACCGCCATCGCGGGCAAGCCTTGCTCCTACAATATTTTTGCCGGGCACAAAACGACGCTACAAAACTTGTAGGAGCAAGGCTTGCCCGCGATTGAGGTGACTCGGTCTCAGGTGATGGGCGCCGGGTTGAACAAGGTAATGTCGTTGTGCAGTTTGTGCTGCTCCGCCCAGGTCTGCTTCCTGCCACTGGCCACGTCCAGATAGAAGTGGAACAACTCCCAGCCCAATTCCTCGATGGATGCGCGCCCCGTGGCAATCCGCCCCGCATCAATGTCGATCAGATCCGGCCAACGCTGGGCCAGCTCGGTTCGGGTCGAGACCTTGACCACCGGCGCCATCGCCAGGCCATAAGGCGTGCCGCGCCCGGTGGTGAACACGTGCAGGTTCATCCCGGCCGCCAGTTGCAAGGTGCCGCAGACAAAATCACTGGCTGGGGTTGCGCAGAAAATCAGCCCTTTGCGCTTGAACCGTTCGCCCGGGCCGAGCACGCCGTTGATCGCGCTGTTGCCGGATTTGACGATCGAGCCCAGGGATTTCTCGACAATGTTCGACAACCCGCCCTTCTTGTTACCCGGCGTGGTGTTGGCGCTGCGATCCGCTTCGCCCTTGGCCAGGTAACGGTCGTACCAGTCCATTTCGCGCACCAGCTCTTGTGCGACTTCCTTGGTTTCTGCCCGCGAAGTCAGCAGATAGATCGCGTCGCGCACTTCAGTGACTTCGGAAAACATCACCGTCGCCCCGGCCCTTAGCAACAAGTCCGAGGCATAACCCAGCGCCGGGTTGGCGGTGATCCCGGAAAACGCATCACTGCCACCGCACTGCATGCCGAGGATCAACTCGGACGCCGGTACGGTTTCGCGGCGACGCAGGTCGAGTTTCTTCAGACGGACTTCGGCCAGCGCCATGATCTGCTCGATCATCTCGCCAAAACCGTGACTGGAGTCCTGCAAGCGATACAACCACGGCTCGCTGAGGTCCACCGAGCTGTCGTTCTCGTGCATCACCTGCCCGGCCTGCAACTTCTCGCAGCCCAGACTGATCACCAACGCTTCGCCGCCCAGGTTCGGGTTGCGTGCCAGGTTGCGCACGGTGCGAATCGGGATGTAGGCGTCGGTGGCGGTAATCGCCACGCCGCAGCCGTAACTATGGGTCAATGCGATCACATCATCGACGTGCGGGTACTTGGGCAGCAACTCGTCCTTGATGCGCTTGACCGCATGGTCGAGCACCCCGGTGACGCATTGCACGGTAGTGGTGATCCCGAGAATGTTGCGCGTACCGACGGTGCCGTCAGCATTGCGATAACCCTCGAAGGTGAAGCCTTCCAGCGGCGCTTGTGCGGCCGGCACCTCGGTGGACAGCGGCAGGCTGTCCAGCGGCGGTGCGGTGGGCATGCGCAGTTGATCTTCCTTGACCCAACTGCCACGCGGGATCGGCTGCAAGGCGTAACCGATGGTCTGGCCGTAACGGATCACCTGGCCGCCCTCGGGGATATCCTCCAGCGTCACCTTGTGGCTCTGCGGCACGAACTCCACGGTCACCAAGCCGTCCGGGAATTCAGTGCCGGCCGGTACGCCCTGGTCATTGACCACGATCACCACGTTGTCGCGCTCGTGCAGCCGGATGTAGCGCGGCGAGTCGGAATGTTCAATCAACTGCATGACGCCGCTCCTCAGGAATGCGCTTGAGACAATTTGTTAGTCAGTTGGGAGCCATTGGCGGGTGGCTCTTTGAGTACCACGCGCTTGATCGGGCCGACGATCACCAGATAGCTGAACACCGCGACCAGCGCGTTGCAGCCGACAAACACCAGCGCCCATTTGAAGGAGCCGGTGGTACTGATGATGTAGCCAATCACGATCGGTGTAGTGATCGACGCGATATTGCCGAACATGTTGAACAGCCCGCCACTCAAGCCTGCGATCTGTTTTGGCGAGGTATCGGAAACCACCGCCCAACCCAATGCGCCCACACCTTTGCCGAAGAAGGCCAGGGCCATGAAGCCCACGACGATCCACTCAATGTTCACGTAGTTGCAGGCCACAATGCTGGTCGACAGCAACAGCCCACCGATGATCGGCGCCTTGCGGGCGAAGGTCAGCGAGTGGCCCTTGCGCAGCAGATAGTCGGAAATGAGTCCGCCCAGCACCCCACCGATAAACCCGCAGATCGCCGGCAGTGAGGCAATGAAACCGGCTTTGAGAATGGTCATGCCGCGCTCCTGCACCAGGTACACCGGGAACCAGGTCAGGAAGAAATAGGTGATGCCATTGATGCAGTACTGGCCCAGGTACACGCCAAGCATCATGCGGTTGCTCAGCAGTTGGCGCACGTAATCCCACTTCGGCCCGTCGCTGCGCTTGCCCCGGTCCTGATCCATGTCGACCAGGCCGCCGTTGTCGGCGATGTGTTTGAACTCGGCGTCATTGATCATCGGGTGCTGGCGCGGGCTGTGGATAATTTTCAACCAGATCAGCGAGAACACGATGCCGATCCCGCCCATCACCATAAACACGTGCTGCCAGCCAAAGCTGTAGACGATCCAGCCCATCAGCGGCGCGAAGATCACCGTGGCGAAGTATTGCGCGGAGTTGAAGATCGCCGAGGCGGTCCCGCGTTCGGCGGTTGGAAACCAGGCCGCAACGATGCGTGCATTACCGGGGAAGGATGGCGCTTCGGCCAGGCCCACCAGAAAGCGCAACATGAACAGCGCGACGATGGCGGTGGAGACACCAAACTCACCGACATAGCCTTGCAGCACGGTGAACAGCGACCAGGTGAAGATGCTCAGCGCATAGACTTTTTTCGAACCGAAGCGGTCGAGCAGCCAGCCGCCGGGGATCTGACCGGCGACGTAGGCCCAACCGAATGCAGAGAATATGTAGCCGAGGGTGACGGCGTCGATGCCCAGGTCTTTTTGCAGGCTGGAGCCGGCAATGGCGATGGTGGCACGGTCGGCGTAGTTGATCGTGGTCACCAGAAACAGCATGAGCAGGATTAAATAGCGGACGTGGGTCGGCTTGGTCGCTTGCATGTAGATGTACTCCCACTAATTATTTTTTTTGCGGGTAATCGTTTTGTTTTTTGCTTTCTGTGGGAGCGAGCAAGCTCGCTTCCACAGAGAGCGGTGTTGCGTGTTACGAACCGATATAGGAAGTCTTCACCACGGTGTAGAACTCCTGCGCGTAGCGACCTTGCTCCCGCGATCCATAGGATGAACCTTTTCGGCCACCAAAAGGCACGTGGTAATCCACGCCGGCAGTCGGCAGATTGACCATCACCATCCCGGCCTGGGAGTGGCGCTTGAAGTGGTTGGCATACTTCAACGAGGTGGTGGCGATACCCGCCGACAAACCGAACTCGGTGTCGTTGGCCATCGCCAGCGCCGCGTCGTAATCGGCCACCCGAACGATGTTCGCCACCGGGCCGAAGATCTCTTCGCGGCTGATACGCATCGCCGCCTCACTGTCGGCAAACAGCGTTGGCGCCAGGTAATAGCCTTCGGTGTCACAGGTCACCAGGCCACCACCGCTGACCAGTCGCGCACCTTCGGACTGGCCAATGTCGATGTACTTCAAGTCCTGTTCCAGTTGTGCTTGCGAGACCACCGGGCCGATATCGGTGCCGCTCTTCAAGGCATGCCCGACCTTGATCGACCTCATCCGCTCAGCCATGGCCTCGACGAATTTGTCGTGAATCCCGGCGGTGACGATCAAGCGGCTCGAGGCCGTGCAACGCTGGCCAGTGGAATAAAACGCGCTCTGCACCGACAGTTCGACAGCTTGCTTGAGGTCGGCATCGTCGAGAATGATCTGCGGGTTCTTGCCGCCCATTTCCAACTGCACCTTGGCCTGACGCGACACACAGTTGACCGCGATCTGCCGGCCTACGCCCACCGAGCCGGTGAAGCTGATGCCATCGACTCTCGGGCTGTTGACCATGGCATCGCCAATCACTCGACCGCTGCCCATCACCAGGTTGAACACCCCGACCGGGAAACCGGCACGGGAAATGATTTCAGCCAGCGCCCAGGCGCAACCGGGCACCAGTTCTGCCGGCTTGAGCACCACGCAGTTGCCGTAGGCCAAGGCCGGGGCGATTTTCCACGCCGGGATCGCAATCGGGAAGTTCCACGGCGTGATCAAACCCACCACGCCAAGGGCTTCGCGGGTGACTTCGACGTTGACGCCAGGACGCACCGACGGCAGGTAATCGCCGGACAAGCGCAGGCACTCACCCGCAAAGAACTTGAAGATGTTGCCGGCACGAGACACCTCGCCGATGGCTTCGGGCAGGGTCTTGCCCTCCTCCCGCGCCAGCAAGGTGCCGAGTTCTTCGCGACGCGCGAGGATTTCGCTGCCGACTTTATCCAGCGCATCGCTACGGGCCTGAATGCCAGAGATCGACCAGGCCGGGAATGCAGCACGAGCGGCGTCGATGGCGGCGTTCACCTGAGCCAGGTCAGCCTTGGCGTATTCGCCAATGACATCGGTCAACTCGGACGGGTTGATATTGGTCGAGTACTCGGCACCCGCGACCCATTGGCCGCCAATGAAGTTGTCGAATCGTTTTACGTCTGCCACAGCGCTTTCCCCTTAACAGAAGTTCTTACACAAAAAGCCGCCGATTGCTCAGCGGCCCTGGTTGATTCAGCGGGTTATTGCGCGCCTTGCTTGTCCATCAACGCCGCGAGCATTTCGAACTCTTCCGGCGTCAGGTCAGTCAGCGGGGTACGTACGGGACCGGCATCGTAGCCGGCGATTTTCGCGCCCGCTTTGACGATGCTCACCGCGTAACCGGCCTTGCGGTTACGGATGTCCAGGTAAGGCAGGAAGAAGTCATCGATCAGTTTGCCGACGGTAGCGTGATCGTCGCGGGCGATGGCGTGGTAGAAATCCATCGCCATTTTCGGCAGGAAGTTGAACACCGCCGAGGAATAGACCGGAACGCCCAGCGCCTTATAAGCCGCGGCATAGACTTCGGCAGTCGGCAGACCACCCAGGTAGCTGAAGCGATCACCGAGACGGCGACGGATCGACACCATCAACTCGATATCACCCAGACCATCCTTGTAGCCGATCAGGTTCGGGCAGCGTTCAGCCAGGCGTTCCAGCAGCGGCGCGGTCAGGCGGCAGACGTTACGGTTGTAGACGATTACACCGATCTTGACCGATTTGCACACGGCTTCAACGTGAGCGGCAACGCCGTCCTGACTGGCTTCAGTCAAGTAGTGCGGCAGCAGCAGCAAGCCTTTGGCGCCCAGGCGCTCGGCTTCTTGAGCGTATTCGATGGCCTGACGGGTAGAACCACCGACACCGGCCAGAATCGGCACGCTGCTGGCGCAGGTGTCTACAGCCGTCTTGATCACATCGGAATATTCGCTGGCCGCCAGGGAGAAGAACTCACCGGTGCCGCCTGCGGCGAACAAGGCCGAAGCGCCGTATGGGGCCAGCCATTCGAGACGTTTGATATAGCCCGCGCGATGGAAATCGCCCTGAGCATTGAAATCGGTAACCGGGAAGGACAGCAAACCGGAGGAGAGGATGGACTTCAGTTCTTGTGGATTCATTATTCGAACACCCTGGACGCACGTTGTGATGAGAAAACCTGCTCAGCTCTCGCCGAAGTTGTAAGTCATCGTACAACTTAAAATACGACCGTCAACTGCATTTCATCGCCAGATGGAAAATCCGGGTAAGAAAAAGCACTTCCTTGACGTAGGAGATTTTGCAGCTATGCTCGACAACAACTGTATATACATACAGCTATTAGAGACGCAACCTACGACATATCAAGGAGCTAGAAATGTCAGGTCTACACACCCAATCGCAGGAAAACCTCAATCATGACGACCGGATCATTGCCGATCTGGATCAGCTGTTCAGCGAACGTGGCATTGCCATTTCCGGTGACGGCGATCACCTGATACTGCTGACTCACAGTCAACACAGCCCCAAACATCACACACCAGGTCTGGCTGGAAAATCGCTGAACACCGAGCCTGCACCTCGCTTCGAAGGCGGCGAACACACCGCCATCGGCGATGCCACCCTGCTGCGCTTCGTCAAGGACGCACCGGCCATTGCGGCCTGGCAAGTGCCATTGCACCTGCCCAATGGACTGGCACTGAGCTACGGCCAAATCGTTTCGCTAGGCGGTGATTTCTACGGCATTCCCGACCAGCCAATCTGCGATGGCGCGACCCCGGTTGATCGCATCCAGCGTTTTACTGCCGCGTTCAACTCACTGGCCGTACTGCCGGCGTCACGAGCAGAAGCCGGGTTGATTCTCGGCGTGATGCAGAAGGAAATCGCTGCCGCCAATCAGGCGATCAGGGACGGCAAACAACCCCACGAGGCCTACGACGCACTCGGTGATACGTTGTCCGAAGAGTGGAACAAAATCACCGGCGGCGGCAGTTTCGTTTCAGCACTGTTCCCCTTGGGGCGCTATCTGAAACTGGCGGCGAACAACGCCGACCACTTCGGTGAATGGGCGTTGCTGGCGTACATCGCCGGGCACACCGCCGCCCTGCAACAGGCCGTTCTGGCCCACAACAGTGGCGATGAAAAGCAGTTGGAACTGGCCTACGCAATGAACGCATTTGCCGACCATTACCTGACCGACCTGTTCTCTGCCGGCCATCTGCGAATCCCGCGCAGACAACTGGCAGCAGCGGTTACGCCGAGTGATCTGGGTTCGCTGATCACCCGTTTCATGCACGACGAAGACAGCAAATACGGCCTCAACGTGAACAACGCCAACGGTGATCAGTGGCATGCCTACGGCGACAAACGCTACTTCGACTCGGTCGACAGCGCCAACCGCAAACAGGTCAAACTCGCGGTTCAGCGCTCGGCCGACGAAGTCTTCGGGACCTTCCTCAGCGGTTCACTGCCCGCGCCTTCCAGCTACGTTGCGCTGAAGTATCTGCCTGACCTCAACGCCGTGAAAAAACCGGCGGGCAACTTCTCCGGGTTATTTGTTCTGGATGGCAACAAGGTGCTGCGTCGCAGCGACGTCAACAACCTCAACGACAGCAGCAAGATCGACAACTGGTGGGGCTGGAGCACCTACTTGCTGCTCAAGGACTACACACCGAACAAACCGGCCGGCTACCTGGAATCCCCAGCCACAGCGCCGACGATCCAGGCTGACGGCTGGCAGAGCCAAACGCCCGGCGAACCCAACTGGTTGCCAGGCAATGCCGTGCGTTACGCCTTCAGCTACACCAACGGCTTGAATGAGTCCTACATCGGCCCTTGGTCGAATTACGCGGAGTTGAGCGAACGCTTTCAGCCAACGCTGAACGTGCCGGGCAACGGCGCCTCACGCAACATTTTCCGCCAGTTTCGCGGCGGCTCACCCGAGCTGATCGGCTCGATCGACGCGCACACCAGCACCTTCATTGACCGTAACGCCTGATAAGGAAATCACCGATGACTATCAACCTGACACTCGAACTGGCCTCGGGCCAATCCCTCAACGGCGCACCGCTGGAACTGCTGGCCAATGGCGTGCCGGTTGCCCGGGCGACTGTGGATGACAAGGGCCACGTGGCGTTTGATGCCAAGCCCGGAGCCGGGACACTGGCGGTGAGGGTGGATCGTTCGATCCTCAAGACTGGCTGAAGTTATAGCGAGATGGCTGCCGGCCCTTTCGCAAGCAGCGAACGTCGCCCGGCCCTTCCCATATTTGATCGTTGTCGTACACAGCATCTGAGTACGACTTCAATCCAGTGTGAGAAGGGCCGGGCGACGTTCGTTTGCTCGTGAATGCAGTCTGCCGGACGACACCCTTCTTGCAGCTGGACCTCTGAAGACCGACCACTCGTCGAACCTGTAATTTCTGACAGTAGGCGGACTTGAGCGGCTGTGACCTAAATAGCTCCGGAGTTAACAGACCGGCTCCTTCAGCACAGCGTTCAAAGCGGCGCTTATCAAACGGTTTGAAATATCGCTAAAGGGATTTTGATCATGACTGCACAGCAGAAGGTTCTGCCCGCTCCCACCCTTGAAGAAGCGGTCGACGATATTCTTTACGTCCACAAACTAAAAGACGCAGCCCATGGCGTGGTTCCGCCGAACACCGGCATGAAGGTAGGCGCAATCGTCACGTTTAAGGTTCAGCCATCTCATAGCAATGCATGGAGTAGTGAGCGGCACGTCGTAACTGATTCAAGCAAACCCATCACTTTCGCAATTCCGAAGCACGTGTTTGAAAAGAACCTGTTCCCCGACGCCACGGCAAAACTTCATTACAGCGTCGAAGATCAGCCCGGCAATGTGGTCGTATCCCCAGTCTTGACCATCAAAGTCGAAAAATAACCCGTCCCGCCTCAGCGCTGCGCTTCTGCCTCTTCATGGGCATGGCGCAGTCGTTCGCGGCTGTTGGTCAGGTGTAGGCGCATGGCCGCTCGGGCCGCGTCCGAATCCTGGCGGGCGATGGCGTCGTAGATTTCTTCGTGCTCACGCGCCAGGCGATTCATGTAGTGCTGCTGGTCATCGTGGGCCAGCCGCGCAGAATTGAGCCGGGTACGCGGAATGATGCTGGTGCCCAGGTGGGTCATGATGTCGGTGAAGTAGCGGTTGCCGGTGGCCAGGGCAATCTGCAAATGGAACTGGAAGTCCGATGCCACCGCATCGCCGGCGTGGGCCGCGCTTTCGTTGAGGGCATCCAGAGCTGCGCGCATCAAGGCCAACTGTTCGGGGCTGCGGCGTTGCGCGGCCAAACCTGCGGACTCCACTTCCAGGCTTATGCGCAACTCCAGGATCGCCAGCACATCGCGCAACGTCACCACGGTCGCCGGATCGATGCGAAAGCCGCTTGGGCTCGGCGTGTCGAGCACAAACGTGCCGATGCCATGACGGGTTTCAACCTGCCCCGCCGCCTGCAAACGCGATATCGCTTCACGCACCACGGTGCGGCTGACGCCATGGGCCTCCATGATCGCCGACTCGGTGGGCAACTTGTCGCCACGCTTGAGCATGCCGTCGCGAATCTGCTCGGACAGCACCGTAACCAATTCCTGCGCGAGGCTGCGGCGCTTGCGCGGAAGACGGGGGGCGTCGATCGGGTTTTCCATGGTGAACATCAGTCTCAGGCAAACGGTGGTGAACGCATCATAGCGCAGCGCAGTTGTACGATCACTGCCGGTGAACTTCGCCCCGTAGAAGCAAGGCTTGCCCGCGATGAACGATGATGCGGTTTATCAGAGAGACCGCATCAAGACCATCGCGGGCAAGCCTTGCTCCTACACTTACGCGGTAACGGTCTGCTCCAGCAGATGCCCGCTGTCGATCCGCACATGCCGTGGATGGAAACGTTTCAGGCTGCTGCGATGGCCGACGCTGACGATGCTCAGGCCTGGCAAGTGATCGATCAGTGCCTGATACAGCGACGCTTCATCTTCTTCGTCCATCGCCGAAGTCGCTTCATCCATGTACAGCCATTGCGGCGCGTAGAGCAGCGCTCGGGCAAACGCCAGACGTTGCTGCTCACCCGGTGAGAGCATTCGCTGCCAGTGATTGGCTTCGTCGAGACGGGAAACCAGATGCGGCAAACGGCAGGTTTCCAGCACACGCGCGTAGTGCTCGTGCGTGTAGGTGTCGCCGGCCTGTGGATAACTCAGGGCGTCACGCAGGCTGCCAATCGGCAGATACGGCTTTTGCGGGAGGAACAGATAGCGCGCAGCCGGCAGTCGGATATTGCCGTGGCCTGCAGGCCAAAGGTGCCCCATCGCCCGCAGCAAGGTGGATTTGCCACTGCCGGAACGACCGCTGAGCATGACGCGCTCGCCCGCCTCTACCGTCATGTCGGCATTGGTCAGCAAGTGACGACCGTCGGCCAGGTCCAGCCCCAGGTTGTGGATTTTCAGTTCCGAGCCCTGATTCTGCACGTCGATGGCCGGCTGGCGCTCTTCGTTTTCGCTCATGGCCTGACGGAAACTCAGCAAACGGTCGCAGGTGGCGCGCCACGAGGCGAGTTCCTGGTATGCACTGATGAACCAGCTGAAACTCTCCTGCACGTTGCCGAAGGCCGAACTGATTTGCATCAGTTCACCGAGTTCGATCTTGCCGGCAAAGTAGCGCGGCGCGGCGACCATGAACGGGAAGATAATCGCGATCTGGCTGTAGCCGGAGGTAAAGAAGGTCAGGCGCTTGGACACTTTCATGATGTCCCAGAAGTTGTGCCAGACCCTGCCAAACCGTGTGCTCAAGCGCTGATGTTCGTTCGGTTCGCCGTTGTACAGGGCGATACTCTCGGCGTTTTCACGCACCCGGACCATGGAAAAACGCAGGTCGGCTTCGAAGCGTTGTTGTTGGTTATTCAGACCGATCAAGCGGCGACCGATCAAATGCGTCAGCCAGCTGCCAACCGCCGCATAGACCAGCACGCACCAGAACATGTAGCCAGGAATGGTAAAGCCAAACACCTCGATACTGCCCGACACGCCCCACAGGATGATCGAGAACGATACCAGGTTGACGACATTGCGGATCAGGCCCAGCCCCAAAGCCAGGGTGTTCGACGTGAAGTTGTTAAGGTCTTCGGAAATCCGCTGGTCCGGGTTATCGGTGTAACCGCCCTGCTCCAGCTGGTAATAATTCTTGTCGCCGAGCCAACGGGCGAAGTGCTTCTCGGTGAGCCAGGCCCGCCAGCGAATGGTCAGCATCTGGGTCAGGTAAAGCCGGTACACCGCACCGACAATCGCCACCGCGGCAATTGCGCTGAAATACAGAATCAACTGCCAGAACGCCGCTTCGTCCTTCTTTTGCAGGGCGTTGTAGAAGTCCTTGTACCAGGTGTTGAACCACACCGAGATCCCCACGCTGATCAGCGACAGCACGATCACCGCGATCAGCAGTGCCCAGGCCGTACCCTTCTCTTCACTGCGCCAGTACGGCGTGATCATCTGCCAGATACGGCGAAAAAACTGCCCGCGCACACTGTCGTTGACCGCGGAATATTCAGCGTTCTGATTCATGGTTCAGACTCGATAAAGAAAAGAACAGGCACGAGCCGATCATAGATGATCGGCTCGGGTTGTCGCGAGGCCTGGCGATAACCGTTCAGCGCCGGTTCAGCGACGAACGGGACGCTTCTGCAGTTTGCGCTGCAGGGTGCGCCGGTGCATGCCCAGGGCGCGGGCAGTGGCGGAGATGTTGCCTTCATGCTCGGTCAGCACGCGCTGGATGTGCTCCCATTGCAGGCGGTCCACCGACATCGGGTTTTCCGGCACCAGGGTATCAAGGTCGGCGTGTTCTGAGAGCAAAGCGGCCAGCACGTCATCGGCGTCGGCCGGTTTGCACAGGTAGTTGCAGGCACCGCGTTTGATCGCCTCGACGGCAGTAGCAATGCTCGAGTAACCGGTGAGGATCACCACGCGCATTTCCGGGTCGAGTTCGAGCAGCTTGGGCAGCAGCACCAGGCCCGAATCGCCATCCATTTTCAGGTCCAGCGCGGCAAAATCAGGCAGATCGGCCTGAGCGATGGTCAGGCCTTCTTCGGCAGAGCCTGCGGTGCTGACCCGAAAGCCACGGCGGCTCATGGCGCGGGCCATGACACGGGTGAATGTTGCGTCGTCGTCTACCAGCAACAAATGCGGCAGCTCTTCGCCTTCGACTTGGATCTCGTCACTCATGTTCGTCTCCTCGGGCGACACGGGGCAGGCGCAGCTCGGTGAGCGTACCGCCTTCCTCATGACTGTAGAGTTTCACTGAGCCGCCAGCGCGTGTCACGCTGGCCTTGCTCAAAAACAGGCCCAGGCCGAAACCTTTGCCCTTGGTGGTAAAAAACGGTTTGCCGATCTGTTCGGCAATCGCCAGCGGCACACCGGCGCCATGGTCGCGAATACTGATGGTCAGCTCGACGGAATCCCAGTTCAGCGTCACTTCCAGCCCTTCGGGGCAGGCATCGGCGGCGTTGTTCAGTAAGTTCAGCAAGGCTTGGGTCAAGTCTGGCGGCGGCGCCAGACGCGGCTCATCGCCAAGTCCCAGGCGCCGCAAGCGGTAGGTTGCTTCGGGACGCATCAGGTGCCAGCGGTTAAGCGCTTCATCGAGCCAGACGCTGACGCCCTGCACCTCCACCGCCAGCCGACGATTGGCTTCGGCGGCGCGAACCAGCTGTTGCAAAGTCTCCTTACACAGCTTCACCTGATCCTGAAGCACCCTCAAGTCATCTTGCAGCAACGGGTCGTGATGATCCTGCTGCATTTCCTTGAGCAGCACGCTCATGGTCGCCAGCGGCGTGCCCAATTCGTGAGCGGCGCCAGCGGCCTGGGTCGCCACGGCCAGCAATTGTTGATCGCGCAGACCTTCTTCCCGGCGAATCGCCCGCAGTTCTTCCTGGCGGCGCAACTCTTCGGCCATCCGCGCAGCAAAGAAGGTAATCACCGCAGCGGCCAAGGCAAAACTCAGCCACATGCCGTAGATCTGCATCTTTTCCCGGTACATCGGGAATGTTTCCAGCGGGTAAAACTGCGCCAGTAACAAGGTGTACATCGCCAGCGCGATGCCCGAGAGAATCACCGAATAACGCCACGGCAGCGTCACGGCGGCGATGGTCAGCGGCACCAGGTAATAGGAAACGAACGGGTTGGTCGAACCACCGGAGAAATACAGCAGCGCACTGTGGATAAATAGGTCGCAGGCCAGTTGCACGGCGTATTCGAGCTCGGTGACCGGCCACGAAGTGCGCAAGCGGATCGCGGTAAAGGCACACAACAGCATCGAGCAACCGAGGGTCGCCGCCAGTTGAAACCACGGCAGCGGCAACAGGTTGAACCAGTAGGCGAGCCCCACCGAACCGGCCTGAGCGGCCAGCACCAGGGTGCGGATGAACGTCAGTCGCCAGAGGTTCTGGCGAGTCGCGGAAAGCAGTTGTACGGGGGCGAGCATGAGCTCTCCTGATGAGCGCTCCAGGCGGATCGCGTCGAGTATAACCAAGCGAGGGCCCCGACAGGCAAAAGTGCGGCAAAGCGCCACAGGACATTGAAGATCCATTGTGGTGAGTGGGCTTGCCCCCGATGGACTGCGAAGCAGGCCCAAAACCTGTCGACTGGGTATATCTGGGGAACCGCGTACACAGGATTACGACTGCTTCGCAGCCGAGCGGGAGCAAGCTCCCTCGCCACAAAAGCTCTTCTGCCAAGGGGAACGGTAGGCGGTCAGATCTGTATAGAAGTTGTAATCGGGTGAACCCGACAATAAAAGCTACAGTCTGATGGTTTCACGCAGGCTTGGACCCTTACCCCTGCGCACCGCCCAAGGAGACTTCATGAACACATTGCGCCGCAGCGCCGCCCTTCTCGCCCTCAGTGTCGGCACCGTTGCCAGCCTGCCGGCATTGGCCGCCGACGAACTTCACTACAACCAGATTTCCCTGCGCGCCGAAGTCAGTCAGGAAGTGGCCCGCGACCTGATGATCGTGACCCTCTACACCGAAGAACAAAACACCGACCCGGCGAAACTCGCCGCCGACGTCAGTACCACCATGAACAAGGCGCTGGCCCAGGCCAAACAGGTCAAGGACATCACCCTGCGCCAGGGCAGCCGTCACAGCTACCCGATCTACGACACCAAGGGCCAGAAGATCACTGGCTGGCGTGAACGTGCCGAACTGCGCCTGGAAAGCTCGAACTTCGCGGCGCTGTCCAAGCTCACCGGCGAACTGCTGACCGACCTGAAAATGGGCGGCATGGACTTCGCCATCGCCACCCCGACCCGCAAGGCCAGCGAAGATGCGCTGCTCAAGGAAGCCGTCACCGCCTTCAAGGCCCGCGCCCAACTGGCCACCGATGCACTGGGCGGCAAGGGTTACAAAATCGTCAACCTGAACCTCAACAGCAACGGTTATCCACAGCCTTACCTGCGTGCGCCGATGATGATGAAAGCCGCGGGCATGGACTCGGCACCGGTGACCCCGGATGTCGAAGCCGGCACCAGCCAGGTCAACATGACCGCCGATGGCTCGATTGAAGTGTTGATGCCTTGAAGTTGAGGTGGGTCAGCCAGCCTTCCGCTGACTGACCCACTGCGCCCTACTTGACCTGGTACTCCGCTGGCTCCGACACATCGAAATCATCCAGTGCCCTGTCCACCAGCAACTGCACGCCATCCACCAGCCGACAAATCGCCAGCGCCACATGGCGCCGCGAACCTTCGATCTCGAACGCCAGGTCGGCGGCCATGACTTTCACCGACGCCAGGTCTTCCGAGGCATTGGCCAACAGGCTTTCAGTGCCCACCTCAGGGGCGACACTGAATAACCGGTCGGAACGCAAATCGCTGAAGCGCAGTTTGGCGAGCGTCGGTTTCAGGTAGTGATCCAGTGCCCGGTGGGCAGCGTCGTGGAGCTTTTTGGAATCGAGGGATTCGTACGGGGAAACGTCGTCGGGTGCGGGGGGATCGGGGATTAACTTGTCCATGTGAATACTCCACTCATTTTGGGAGCCATCTCTTGCCGATCTCACTCGGCGAAGGGGTGGCAGCTGTGTGCGGTGTGAGATTACCGGGAGTAGAACCGGCCAGACCGAAGTCTGCCCGCACACAGTCGCCATAAAGCATTGCGAACAGCGGATAAGCTGGCGGCAATTATGGTAGTACTGGCACTCGATTCATACTCTTTGCCGGGATCTCACACCCGTTCGCTGAGTTTTCAGCGACAGCAAAAGGTTAGGCGCAGCCCCAAACCCAGCGCAACCGCCACAACTCGTCGGAACAATCGCCCTCATGCCTTCGGCTGACAGCGCTTTTTGTAGGAGTCGCTGGTGTTGTAAACGTTAATGTCGGCATGCCAACGAATCGGATCATCCCTACATCCGTCACCGAATCGCCCGGCATCATTTTCTGAGTCCACTCGCCACAGTCGCCCGTTTCCACGGAACGGGACACGGGCGTGACCAAACTCATCCCCAAAAGCCAACTCGCCGGCCAGCGCGGCCAGGTGCTCGACAGCAGCCAGGCGGCCTACGACCTGCGCCAGGCCCTGAGTTCTCCAGACAATCTGCAAGGCTTCGACGACCTGCTGAGCTCCGTCGGCGCCCATCGCTCCAACTACATGCAGGCGGTCCATCAGAAAAAACTCATCGACGCTGTCAGCAGCGGAGACTGGGTGATGGTGGCACCACGCGTCGCCCCCGATAACGGCGGCGCCTCGTGGAACGCCTTCAAGCCCAAACCCGAACCGCCACCAGCACAGCACCTGGTCGAGGACCACGCATTCACCCTGCCGCAGCCGGCCGAGTCCGGGTTTCACATCATCCAGCGGCCTATGAGTCTCGAAACACTGGAACGCTCGCTGTACGAAAACCCGCCCAGCGATGCCTTGCGCAAAGTGTTCCGCTCGCTCAACCGCCATCTCGGCGAACAGGTGAAGCCCGGGCAAATGGTGATCTTCAGCGATTCCAGGCATTACATGTGTCGCCGGGAGGAGGCGCAATTGATGATCGCTGCAGATAAGGTCAACGAAGCGCTCAAGGACCTGAGCGATGAAGAAGCTTCGTTCATGGTTGAGCATCATGAAGTGATAGAACCGTTTTTAGGTGTCGCCTCAGGAGCGCTGGGTGTAGCGTCCTTCATGGTTGGCCAGCATCTGGAAACGTTGCGAAACACCCTCACCGAGCTTGAGCGTTTACATCAGGAACAGTACCGGCAATACGGCCACCTGAAATCCCCCGGCTTTTTTGCGCAGCGTAAGCGACTCATGGCGAAACTGGATGCCAGTTTGGGACCTTTGATGCGTAAGGCTACGGGCATCCCGGATCACCCCAAACTCAAACGTGCGTTAGGACTATCCACTCGTCGAACGGTTCATCATTGGAGCAAAGCTGGCGCACCGACTCAGTTGCCAGGTTATGCCACTCATATCGAGGGTGTTGCGCGAGCCTCGAAGTACATGAAAGCGGGTGGTTATGTGGCGATTGGTTTGGGTGCTAGTGCTGCGGCGATGAAAATTCATGAAACGTGTCGTACAGGAAGAGAGGACCAGTGCAGGCAGGTTCGGTTTGTGGAAGGTGGGAAACTTGCTGGCAATATTGCGGGTGGCGCTCTCGCGAGTGCTATTGCTCCCGCTGTAGCCAAGGGGACATGTTTAGCCATTGGCGTTGGTACAGGTGGGGTCGGCGGCGTTGGCTGTATGTTGCTGGTAAGTGGGTTTCTCGCAGCAGGACTAGGGGATCTTGGCGCAGCGAGTGGCGAGCGTTTGGGTGAAGCTATGTATGAGAGGACCGAACCATGACACTTGATCTGCTGATAGTTTTTTCCGCAGGGCCACTTTTTATATTGACAATACTCAACTATGCATTCTGCGCTTATGTAGCCACTCACAAACTTGAGGAAATGGAGAGCCACTTCGAGCATTCCATATTTGTCTCCCGCTATCACAGCAATTCCTACCGCTCAATCATCCGCCGAGTCGGCTGTTTGGGAACAGTTTGGGCGGTGCTTGTATTCAAACATCTGCGAAATCTCGACCCTGGCTCAATCGAAGGGGTTAACCACTTCCCCAAGCATTTGCGAGCTTGGGTCATTATTCCTGGCCACATCAACGCGTTTTGCACGATCTGGCTGGTGGCAATCGGGGCATGGAGCAGGTTTATACTGTAGTCACTACTCAAAACTTGTTTTGCGATGAATGATATAAGGTTTGAATTATGGAACTTAACCAAATAGTAGACCTATCTGGCTTTCCGCTTTTCGCACTGTTTTTTCTGAACTACACATTTATGGTGTATGTCGCGACCTACAAGCTCAAAGAGATGCAAAGTCACTTTAAATACTCCCGCTTTGCCGCAGCTCACCGAGGTGACGCCAGTACTCCAATCATCCTAAGAACCGGAAATCTAGTGTTGATATGGTCACTATTGGTGTTCAAATTTTTCCGCAAAATGGACCCAGACTCAATCGAGGAAGTAAAGCGCTTCCCAAGAAGCCTGCGGCCCTGGGTCATTATTCCTGGTCACATCAATGCGTGTTGCATCGCCTGGGGAGTTGGAGTTTCAGTTTGGATCAACATTAAGGGCTACTTGTGATAGCTCTGCCCATTGATCACATTCAACTCACTTTATGGACAATTGTTTTTCTTCTGATTTTTCTCAGCCAGGCAATCATATTGTTTGCCGCCTGCTTCAAGCTCGATCACATTGAAAAACACTTCATCGCGTCTCATCTCGTGAGCATCAATCGAAACAGTGTAGGCAACGGTCTGTTTGGACGGATGAACAGACTAAGACTGATAGGCGCGTTAACAGGCAGTTTCTATCAGCATCAGATGTTGGACCCCTATGCATTTATGGAAGCTGAAATCCTGCCAAGGCGTCTAAGAAAATGGGCAGAGATTCCAAAAAACCTGATACGCATTGCGATGACCAGCGCTGGACTCCTCTTGCTCTGGGACGGCTTGCTGTATATGCGCACAACAATTGCCAGCCCAATGGGCGAGCTGAAATTGCTCTACACAGCCATATTGAGTGCCTTTCTTGCCTTGACTCTGATGATTTTATTGCTGCGGGTATACATCAGCTTTTTCAAACTGGAAGAACTTGAATCACACCTCAGCAACTCCTACTTCGTAGGCCGCAATCTCCGAGTAATGGGTAATGGGGTGTACGGCCGTAGCTACCGCCTGAGCCACCTCTCGATAATGCTGCACGCGCAAGATTCATTTCTGCTGAGAAGCGACCCGCACTCTATCGATGACATCAAGCGCTTTCCCCCGCACCTACGACGTTGGGTCGTTATTTCCCATCGAATGGTTGCCTATTCATTCTTCGGCTTTTTTGCCCTATGGGGATGGGGGAAGTACTCCGGACTGCTGGGCTGAGCCGCGGACCACACACGTCTAAGGCCAACAACCCGCCGTGTATGCCATAACAGAGGGGTCACCCTAACAAACGGATATTTCCGCGGCCCCCGTCAACAACGCTACTCTCCAGAAAAAGCCGCCGCCAAACCCTCGGGGACTCCATGGATAGAACCACCGTCAAACCGCTCCTGCTTGCCCTCACCCTCGCCACCATCGCCCCATTCGCCCAGGCCGCGACGACCCTGGTCTACTGCTCCGAAGCCAGTCCTGCCGGGTTCGACCCGAGCCAGTACACCAGCGGCACGGATTTTGATGCCTCGGCGGAAACAGTCTTCAACCGCCTGACGCAGTTCAAACGCGGTGGCACCGAAGTCGAGCCAGGGTTGGCAACAAGTTGGGAGGTCGCCAAAGACGGCCTGACCTACACCTTCCACCTGCGTGACGGGGTGAAGTTTCATACCACCGACTACTTCACGCCGAGCCGCGATTTCAATGCGGACGATGTGCTGTTCACCTTCCAGCGCTTGCTCGACCCCGCCAACCCATTTCGCAAGGCCTACCCCGCCGAGTCGCCGTACTTCACCGACATGGGCCTGAACACCACGATCAAGAGTGTCGACAAGGTCGACGAACACACCGTGCGCTTCAGCCTGAACAACATCGACGCCGCGTTTGTGCAGAACCTGGCGATGAGCTTCGCGTCGATCCAGTCCGCCGAGTACGCCGAGCAGTTACTCAAGGAAGGCAAAGCCGCCGACCTCAACCAGAAGCCAGTTGGCACCGGGCCCTTTGTGTTCAAGCGTTATCAGAAGGACTCGCAGATCCGCTACAGCGCCAACCGCGCCTACTGGAAACCCGAGGATGTGAAACTCGACAACCTGATTTTCTCGATCACCCCGGACGCCGCCGTGCGCCTGCAAAAGCTCAAGACCGGCGAGTGCCAGGTCAGCGGTTATCCGCGACCGGCCGACATCGAGGTGATGGAGCAGGACCCGAATCTGCGGGTGCTCAAGCAAGCCGGTTTCAACCTTGGCTTCCTGGCCTACAACGTATCCCACCCGCCACTGGATCAACTCAAGGTTCGCCAGGCGCTGGACATGGCCATCGATAAGCCGGCGATCATCAAGGCCGTCTATCAAAGTGCCGGGCAGTTGGCGCAGAACGCCCTGCCGCCAGCGCAATGGTCGTATGACCCGACCATCAAGGACGCGCCCTACGACCCGACCAAGGCAAAGGCGCTACTAAAAGAAGCAGGGGTTGCACCCGGTACCACTATCAATTTATGGGCAATGACCGTGCAGCGGGCGTCCAACCCGAACGCGCGAATGTCGGCACAGATGATTCAGCAGGACTGGGCCAAGGTCGGCATCACGGCCAACATTGTCAGCTATGAATGGGGCGAGTACATCAAGCGCGCCAAGAACGGCGAGCACGACGCGATGATCTACGGCTGGACCGGCGACAACGGTGACCCGGACAACTGGCTCGGCGTGCTCTACAGCTGCGCCGCCGTAAAAGGTAGCAACTACGCCAAGTGGTGCGACCCGGCGTACGACAAGCTGGTTCAGCAGGCCAAGGTCTCCACTGACCGTGACGAGCGGGTCAAGCTCTATCAACAGGCACAAAAAATCCTTAAGCAACAAGTGCCTATCACACCGATCGCCAACTCGACGGTTTTTCAACCTCTGCGCAAGGAAGTTTCCGACTTCAAGATCAGCCCGTTCGGCCTCACACCCTTTTATGGCGTGGGTATAAATAAGTAACACCACGCTCCGGCCGGGTGCGCCAGGCGCCCTGGCCGCACCTCAATGGTGCGTCGTTTGCACCGAGAAATACGACCGCAAACGGTCAAATGCGTCAACTTTTATACATATGCGACATTTAGGTACGTTCGTGCCACTGTTTAAGGCTTGTAGCTCCCCGGCATCTTGCATTGGGTATGGGCCCTGCATAAGTATCGGCAGGTCGACTCACGAGGTCGTCCTCTAATTCCAAAAATGACAACAAATCATGAGGCCACCATGCTTAAACACGCGGTCATTCCGTTTTTAGTCGGCGCAAGCTTATTAGCTAGCGCACCTTTCGCCCAAGCGGCGACTAACCTGGTGTTTTGCTCCGAAGGGAGCCCGGCCGGTTTTGATCCTGGTCAGTACACCACCGGAACCGACTTCGACGCCTCAGCAGAAACCATGTTCAACCGTTTGAGCCAGTTCGAACGTGGCGGCACCGCCGTTGTTCCTGGCCTGGCCACCAGCTGGGACATTTCCCCCGATGGCCTGACTTACACCTTCCATCTGCGCGATGGGGTGAAGTTCCACACCACGCCGTATTTCACGCCGACCCGTAACTTCAACGCCGACGACGTGCTGTTCACCTTCAATCGTATGATTAACAAGGATGACCCGTTCCGTAAGGCGTACCCGACCGAATTCCCGTACTTCACCGACATGGGGATGGACACCAACATCACCAAGATCGATAAAGTCGACGATCACACCGTCAAGTTCACCCTCAAGGAAGTTGATGCCGCGTTCATCCAGAACATGGCCATGAGCTTCGCTTCGATCCAGTCCGCCGAGTACGCCGCCCAGCTGCTCAAGGAAGGCAAAGCCGCCGACATCAACCAGAAGCCGGTCGGCACTGGTCCGTTCGTGTTCAAGAGCTACCAGAAAGACTCCAACATCCGCTACACCGGGAACAAGGACTACTGGAAGCCTGACGACGTCAAGATCGACAACCTGATCTTCGCCATCACCACCGACCCGTCGGTACGTATTCAGAAGCTGAAAAAGAACGAGTGCCAGATCACCCTGTTCCCACGCCCGGCTGACCTGAAGGCGCTGAAAGAAGACAAGACCCTGAAGGTGCCTGACCAGGCTGGTTTCAACCTGGGTTACATCGCCTACAACGTGATGGACAAGATCAAGGGCAGCGATCAGCCGAACCCGATGGCTCAACTGAAAGTGCGTCAGGCACTGGACATGGCCGTCAACAAGCAGCAGATCATCGACTCGGTTTACCAGGGTGCGGGTCAACTGGCGGTCAACGCCATGCCGCCAACCCAGTGGTCCTACGACACCACCATCAAGGATGCGCCATACAACCCTGAGAAAGCCAAACAGCTGCTCAAGGAAGCCGGCATCAAGGAAGGCACCGAGATCAACCTGTGGGCGATGCCGGTGCAGCGTCCTTACAACCCGAACGCCAAGCTGATGGCTGAAATGCTGCAGTCCGACTGGGCCAAGATCGGTATCAAGGCCAAGATCGTGACCTATGAGTGGGGCGAGTACATCAAGCGCTCCAAAGGCGGCGAAAACGGCGCGATGCTGATTGGCTGGAGCGGCGACAACGGTGACCCGGACAACTGGCTGAACGTGCTGTTCGGCTGCGATTCACTGCAGGGCAACAACTTCTCAAAATGGTGTGACAAGAAGTTTGACGGCATCGTGAAAGAAGCCAAGCGCACCACCGATCAGGCCAAGCGCACCGAACTGTACAAACAGGCGCAACACGTCCTCAAAGACGCCGTTCCAATGACACCTATCGCTCACTCGACGGTGTTCCAACCCATGCGCGACAACGTGCAGGACTTCAAGATCAGCCCGTTTGGCTTGAACTCCTTCTACGGAGTCAGCGTCAGCAAATAAGGTTTTGCAACGGTGACGTCCCTGACGTCGCCGTTGCCTTATCTGCCAAGACAGCTGGAATTCGCCTACTTCCCAAACCACTGCGGACCACTGCAGCGGGCTTAGGACGTGTCGCCTTTTCCTACCTGTTTTTCAGGCCTTACGCATTTACCGCCTGACCTTCGACTCATACCGTCGGGGTACGGCCGTTTTTTCGCTGCGGCTGGCAACTGCTGACCCCCATGGCTTTGGATCAGTGATGTCTGCACGTCCCAGGACGGGACGACGACTCACTGTTTAACACCTAAAAAGAGAGGGAGCGTTATGCGCCATACCTTGGTTTTATCCGCATTACTGGGCACCGGTCTGTTGGCCGCCACGTCAATCAGCCAGGCCGCCAATAACAGCCTGGTGTTTTGCTCTGAAGGCAGCCCGGCGGGCTTCGACACCGCGCAGTACACCACTGCGACCGACAATGACGCCGCCGAACCGTTGTACAACCGGCTGGCCGAGTTCGAAAAAGGCTCCACCAATGTCGTACCGGGCCTGGCCACACGTTGGGATATTTCCGAGGATGGTCTCAAGTACACGTTCCACCTGCGCGAAGGGGTGAAATTTCACACCACCCAGTACTTCACACCGAGCCGCGACTTCAACGCCGACGATGTGTTGTTCACCTTTAATCGCATGCTCGATACCGAGCATCCATTCCGCAAGGCTTACCCGACCGAGTTTCCGTACTTCAACGGGATGAGCCTGAACAAGAACATCGCCAAGGTCGAGAAGACCGGGCCGTTGACCGTGGTCATGACCCTGAACTCGGTAGACGCCGCGTTCATTCAGAACATCGCCATGAGTTTTGCCGCGATTCTTTCCGCCGAATACGCCGACCAGTTGCTCGCGTCCGGCAAGCCGAGCGACATCAACCAGAAGCCGGTCGGCACCGGGCCGTTCGTGTTCAAGAGCTACCAGAAAGACTCCAACATCCGTTACACCGGCAACAAGCAGTACTGGGACCCGAGCCGGGTCAAGCTCGACCAGCTGATTTTCGCCATCAACACCGATGCGTCGGTGCGCGTGCAGAAGCTCAGGAAAAACGAGTGCCAGATCACCCTGCACCCACGTCCGGCCGATGTCGACGCGCTGAAAAACGACCCCAAGCTGCAACTGATCGAGAAGCCCGGTTTCAACCTTGGCTACATCGCCTACAACGTGCAGCACAAACCCTTCGACCAGCTCGAAGTACGCCAGGCATTGGACATGGCGGTGAACAAGCAGGGGATTCTCAAGGCGGTGTACCAGGGCGCCGGCCAACTGGCGGTCAACGCCATGCCACCGACCCAGTGGTCCTACGACGAAACCATCAAAGACGCCGCCTACAACCCGGAAAAAGCCAAGGAATTGCTCAAGGCTGCCGGGGTCAAGGAAGGCACCGAGATCACACTCTGGGCCATGCCGGTACAGCGTCCGTACAACCCGAACGCCAAGCTGATGGCTGAGATGCTGCAGTCGGACTGGGCGAAAATCGGCCTGAAAGTAAAGATCGTCAGCTACGAATGGGGCGAGTACATCAAGCGCACCAAGAATGGCGAACACGACATCAGCCTGATCGGTTGGACCGGCGACAACGGGGACCCGGACAACTGGCTGGGCACCCTCTACAGCTGCGACGCAATTGGCGGCAACAACTACTCCATGTGGTGTGACCCGCAATACGACAAGCTGATCAAGCAAGCCAAGATTGTCACCGACCGTGAGCAACGCACGGTGCTCTACAAACAGGCTCAGCAATTGCTCAAGCAGCAAGTGCCGATCACGCCTGTCGCCCACTCGACGGTCAACCAGCCGTTGAGCGCCAAAGTCGAAGGATTCAAGGTCAGCCCCTTCGGCCGTAACGTCTTCTCGGGTGTCAGCATCGACCAATAACTGATTAGCCAAAAACCTGAGGGCGATTTTCGCCCTCACGCAAAGGTGTTGCCTGAATTCGGCGAACACGCCAAATGCAAACGTTTGCGATACGTGAATGAGTTCAAAACCAAATAGCCGGATCACCAAAAAAGACCGGCATTAAAAAAAGAAAGAAAGGAGCTTCACCCATGAAACTGAGCAGCACCGCGATATTGGCCTTGGCCATCAGCAGCGTCACGGCTACCGCCTACGCTGAACCTGCAAGCCAGGATTTCGTTCCAACCGGCCTGAGCACCACCAATGCCCAGGCTGATACCAAGGGTTTTATCGAAGGTCAGAGCCTGTCGGGATCCACCCGCAACTGGTACGCAAACGAATTGAAGCGTCGTGATGACCGCTTCAAATATCAAAAAGATGGCGTACTCACCACGACTCCACGTCGTACAAACTGGGTTCAAGGCACGATTCTCAATTACACCTCGGGCTTTACCCAAGGCACGGTCGGTATCAGTACCGAGATCGCCGCGTATAACGCGATTGCTCTGGATCGCAGCCGTCACGACGTTGCCGCTGGCAGCG
Organism: Pseudomonas sp. GW822-FHT04C11; assembly: GCF_058800905.1. Taxonomy (NCBI): domain Bacteria; kingdom Pseudomonadati; phylum Pseudomonadota; class Gammaproteobacteria; order Pseudomonadales; family Pseudomonadaceae; genus Pseudomonas; species Pseudomonas sp. GW822-FHT04C11. Next base: position 26,998 of record NZ_JBXAMS010000020.1, read on the forward strand.
GTGGCGCAAGTGCAAACAACCGCACCCTGAGTGACAACAATGGCGATCCGGTAGATCAGTGGAGCAAGCTCGGCCTGGCGAACGTCAAGGCACGTATTTCCAACACCACCCTGACCGCCGGCCGTCAGAACTTCAGCACCCCGATTGTCGATGTCATCGGCAACCGTCCACTGCCTTCAAGCTTTGAAGGTGTGTCGATCCACAGCGAAGAGTTCAATAACCTGTCGTTCGATCTCGGCACGTTCGACCGCGTATCGCCACGGACCGAACAAAGCCTGTCGAAATTCCGCTCCGAATATAACAACAACAACGCCGAAACCGATCACGTGAACACCGCCGGTCTGAACTATCAGCCGTTTAAAAGCCTGAAGACCAGCCTGTACGTCGCGAATGTCGAAGACTTCTGGAATCAGTACTACTTCGGCGCCACCCACGAACTGGGCGATAGCTCGGTGCTGGGCCTGACCACCGGCCTGAACTACTACAAGACCCTCGACACCGGCAAAAAGGAAATGGGGAAAATCGACAACGATGCCTACTCCCTGTCGTTCGGCCTGACCCACCAGGCCCACAGCCTGACATTCTCCTGGCAGCAAATTGTCGGTGACGAGTACTTCGACTACCTGCACGAAACCAACGGCATCTACCTGGCTAACTCCCTGCTGTCGGACTTCAACGGTCCGAACGAGAAATCCTTCCAGATCGCCTACGGCCTGAACATGGCTGAATACGGCGTGCCCGGTTTGAAGTTCAACATCTACCAGGCTCGCGGCTGGGGCATCGACGGTACGCACTACACCGGGACTGCCTATGACGTGAAAAACCTGGATGGCGAACACCACTATGAATACGGCATCGGTACTTCCTACGCCGTACAAAGTGGCCCGCTGAAAGCCACCACCGTTCGCGCGACCTACACCACTCACCGTGCAAGCGCGAACCAGGGCGACGGCAACATCAACGAGTTCCGTCTCGTGACCACCATCCCGTTCAACATTCTGTAAAAGCGCTGCCAAACGGTTGACTCACGATGAGTCGGCCGTCTGGTTTTTTCCTGTTCAACCGATTGCAGAGGGCTCTTGATGAAAATGCTACCCCTACGTGCGGCCATCGCCGCCACGCTGCTGAGTGTCGCTATTGGCGCCTCGGCCAAACCCTTGGTGGTCTGTACCGAAGCCAGCCCGGAAGGCTTCGATATGGTCCAGTACACGACTGCAGTCACAGCCGATGCGGTGGCCGAAACCATCTTCAACCGTCTGGCGGACTTCAAGCCCGGCACCACTGAAGTGATTCCGGCACTGGCCGACTCCTGGGACATCAGCGAGGACGGTCTGACCTACACGTTCCACTTGCGCAAAGGCGTCAAGTTCCACACCACCGAATACTTCAAGCCAACCCGCGACATGAATGCCGACGACGTGGTCTGGAGTTTCCAGCGTCAGCTGGACCCGAACCACCCGTGGCACACCAAGTCGAGCGTGGGCTTCCCGTACTTTGAAAGCATGGGCTTCAAAGAGCTGCTCAAGAGTGTCGAGAAGGTTGACGACAATACGGTCAAATTCACCCTGACCCGCCGTGAAGCGCCGTTCCTGGCGGACATCGCCATGGCCTTCTCCTCGATCTACCCTGCCGAGTACGCCGATCAGTTGCTCAAGGCCGGCAAAACCGGTGACCTGAACAACAAACCGGTCGGTACCGGCCCGTTCATCTTCCAGCGTTATGCCAAGGATGCGCAGGTTCGCTTCAAGGCCAACCCGGAGTACTTCCGTGGCAAGCCACCGGCTGAAGCGCTGATCCTGGCCATCGCCACCGACAACAACGTGCGCCTGCAAAAGCTCAAGGCCAACGAGTGCCAGATCGCGCTGTATCCCAAGCCCGATGACATCCCGAGCATCAAGAAAGACGCCAACCTGAGCGTCGATGAACTCGACGCGATGACTGTTTCGTACATCGCCATGAACACCACCCACAAGTACATGAGCGACGTGCGGGTCCGCAAAGCCATCGATATCGCGTTCGACAAGGAAGCCTACGTCAACGCACTGTTCGGCAAAGGCAATGCCTCGGTGGCAGTGAACCCGTACCCACCGACCCTGCTGGGTTACAACAAGACCCTGCAAAACCCGAAACGTGACCTGGACAAGGCGCGCGCCCTGCTCAAGGAAGCCGGTGTTCCGGATGGTACCGTGTTCACCCTGTTCACCCGTAACGGTGGCGGCCCGACCAACCCGAACCCGATGCTCGGTGCGCAGATGATGCAGGCCGACCTGGCCAAGGTTGGAATCAAGCTCGACATTCGCGTCATGGAATGGGGCGAAATGCTCAAGCGCGCTAAAAACGGTGAACACGATATGGTGTCTGCCGGATGGGCGGGCGATAACGGCGACCCGGATAACTTCCTGACGCCTATGCTCAGTTGCGAGGCCGCCAAGAACGGCGAAAACTACGCCCGCTGGTGCAACGAGAAGTTCCAGACGCTGATCGATGAAGCCCGGGCTAAAGTAAACCCGACCGAACGTGCAGCGCTCTATGAACAGGCGCAGGCTATTTTCAATCAGGACCAGCCATGGATCAGCATGGCCCACACCCGAATGTTTACGGCCATGCGCAATAACGTCGAGGGTTATCACATTAGCCCCCTGACCACTAACAACTTCGCTACCACCCAAGTGAAGTAGATAAGAAAACGCCCGGCAACGTTGACCCCAACGCTGCCGGGAACGCCTAACCGGCTGATGAGGTACACCACAAGATGTTTAGTTTTATTGCCCGCCGATTGGGATTATTGATCCCCACGTTCTTCGGCATCACCTTGCTGACTTTCGCGTTGATTCGCATGATTCCCGGCGACCCCGTGGAAGTCATGATGGGCGAACGTCGGGTCGATCCCGAAATGCATGCTCAGGCAATGGAACGCCTTGGTCTGAACAAACCGCTGTATGCCCAGTATCTGGACTACATCGGCAAACTGGCCCACGGCGACCTGGGTGAATCCCTGCGGACCCGTGAAAGCGTATGGACTGAATTCACCTCGCTGTTCCCCGCCACCCTGGAACTGTCCATGGCGGCCCTGCTGTTCGCTGGCGTTCTCGGCCTGCTGGCCGGGGTGATCGCGGCGCTGAAGCGAGGGTCCCTGTTCGACCATGGGGTGATGGGCATCTCCCTTGCCGGGTATTCGATGCCGATTTTCTGGTGGGGCCTGATTCTCATCATGTTCTTCTCCGTATCCCTGGGCCTGACCCCGGTGTCCGGGCGGATCGACCTGCTGTATGACATCGAGCCAAGAACCGGCTTCATGCTCATCGACACCCTGCTGGCCAATGACACCGGCGCGTTCTTCGACGCCCTGCACCACCTGATTCTTCCGGCCATCGTGCTCGGCACCATCCCGCTGGCGGTGATCGCCCGGATGACCCGTTCCTCGATGCTCGAAGTCCTGCGCGAAGACTACATCCGCACCGCCCGGGCCAAAGGCCTGTCGCCGTCGCGCGTGGTGTTCGTTCACGGCCTGCGCAACGCCTTGATCCCGGTACTGACCGTGGTCGGCCTGCAAGTCGGCACATTGCTCGCCGGTGCGGTTCTGACCGAAACCATCTTCTCGTGGCCCGGCATCGGCAAATGGCTGATCGAAGCCATTGGCGCCCGGGATTACCCCGTGGTGCAAAACGGAATTCTGTTAATCGCCTGCCTGGTGATTCTGGTCAACTTTGTAGTGGATATTCTTTATGGCTTTGCAAACCCACGCATCCGTCACCAGCGCTGAGACCCTACGAATGAGTACTCCAACTACCGCCGTAGCAGTCGATCAAAGCCTGCTATATCCGTCGCCGTACAAAGAGTTCTGGCAAGCGTTCTCCAAGAACAAGGGCGCCGTCGCCGGCCTGTTGTTCATGCTGCTGGTTATTTTTTGCGCGATTTTCGCCCCATGGGTTGCTCCGCATAACCCGAGCGAGCAGTTCCGCGACTTCCTGCTGACCCCGCCGGCCTGGCTGGCAAATGGGCAGATGCAATTCCTGCTCGGCACCGATGAGCTGGGACGCGACCTGCTGTCGCGCCTGATCCATGGTTCGCGCCTGTCCTTGCTGATCGGCCTGTCGTCGGTGGTCATGTCGCTGATTCCGGGGATCCTGCTGGGTCTGTTCGCCGGGTTCTTCCCGCGCCTGCTGGGCCCGACCATCATGCGCCTGATGGACATCATGCTGGCCCTGCCGTCCTTGCTGCTGGCTGTGGCGATCGTCGCTATCCTCGGCCCTGGCCTGATCAACACCGTGATCGCCATCGCCGTGGTGTCCCTGCCGGCCTACGTTCGTCTGACCCGCGCTGCGGTCATGGGCGAACTGAACCGCGACTACGTGACCGCCGCGCGCCTGGCCGGTGCCGGTCTGCCGCGCCTGATGTTCATCACCGTGCTGCCCAACTGCATGGCGCCGCTGATCGTTCAGGCGACCCTGAGCTTCTCCTCGGCGATTCTCGATGCCGCAGCACTGGGCTTCCTCGGCCTTGGCGTACAACCGCCAACCCCTGAGTGGGGCACCATGCTGGCTTCGGCTCGCGACTACATCGAACGCGCCTGGTGGGTCGTCAGCCTGCCTGGCTTGACCATTTTGCTCAGCGTGCTGGCAATCAACCTGATGGGCGACGGGCTGCGCGATGCGCTGGACCCGAAACTCAAGAACGCCGCCTGAGGAGATTCAAATGTCACTGTTGGAAATCAAGAATCTCAACGTTCGCTTCGGCGACAAGAACGCCGTTCCGGTGGTCGACGGTCTCGACATTTCCGTGGACAAGGGCGAAGTCCTGGCCATCGTTGGCGAGTCGGGGTCCGGCAAGTCCGTGACCATGATGGCGCTGATGGGCCTGATCGAACATCCGGGGATCGTCACTGCTGACGCCCTGAATTTCGACGGCAAGAACATGCTCAAGCTCAGCAATCGTCAGCGTCGGCAAATCGTCGGCAAAGACCTGGCCATGGTCTTCCAGGACCCGATGACCGCGCTGAACCCGAGCTACACCGTCGGCTTTCAGATCGAAGAAGTGCTGCGCCTGCACCTGAAAATGTCCAGCAAGGACGCCCGCAAGCGCGCCATCGAGCTACTGGAAAAAGTCGAAATCCCGGGCGCCGCGAGCCGTATGGATGCCTACCCGCACCAACTCTCCGGCGGTATGAGCCAACGTGTGGCGATTGCCATGGCGATTGCCGGCGAGCCGAAACTGCTGATCGCCGACGAACCGACCACCGCACTGGACGTGACGATTCAGGCGCAGATCATGGACCTGCTGCTGGCGCTGCAAAAAGAGCAGAACATGGGCCTGGTGCTGATCACTCACGACCTCGCCGTGGTGGCCGAAACCGCCCAGCGCGTATGCGTGATGTATGCCGGCCAAGCGGTAGAAGTCGGTCAGGTGCCGCAGTTGTTCGACATCCCTGCGCACCCGTACAGCGAAGCGCTGCTCAAGGCTATTCCCGAGCACAGCCTGGGTTCCTCGCGCCTGTCCACCCTGCCGGGCATTGTTCCCGGTCGCTATGACCGTCCGCAAGGCTGCCTGCTGTCGCCGCGCTGCCCGTACGTGCAGGACAGCTGCCGTCAACAACGTCCAGGCCTGGACCCGAAAAGCAACAGCCTCGCCCGCTGCTTCTATCCTTTGAATCAGGAGGTGGCGTAATGGCCGTCGTTCTCACCGCCCGTGACCTGACCCGTCACTACGAAGTCTCCCGCGGCCTGTTCAAAGGCACCGCGCTGGTACGCGCACTCAATGGCGTGTCGTTCGAACTCGAAGCCGGCAAAACCCTCGCCGTGGTTGGCGAATCCGGCTGCGGCAAGTCGACCCTGGCCCGCGCCCTGACGCTGATCGAAGAGCCGTCTTCGGGCTCGTTGAAAATCGCCGGGCAGGAAGTCACCGGCGCCAACAAGGCCGAGCGCAAACAGCTGCGCAAAGACGTGCAGATGGTCTTTCAGAGCCCTTACGCGTCGTTGAACCCACGGCAGAAAATCGGCGATCAGCTTGCAGAGCCATTATTGATCAACACCAAGCTTTCCGCGGCCGAACGCCGTGAAAAAGTCCAGGCGATGATGAAGCAGGTCGGCTTGCGTCCTGAGCACTACCAGCGTTATCCGCACATGTTCTCGGGCGGCCAGCGCCAACGGATCGCCCTGGCGCGCGCCATGATGCTGCAACCCAAAGTGCTGGTCGCGGACGAACCGACCTCGGCGCTGGACGTGTCGATTCAGGCCCAGGTGCTGAACCTGTTCATGGACCTGCAGCAAGAGTTCAACACCGCCTATGTATTCATCTCCCACAACCTGGCGGTGGTGCGTCACGTCGCCGACCAGGTGCTGGTGATGTACCTCGGCCGGCCGGTGGAAATGGGCCCGAAAGAAGACATCTACACCCGTCCCCTGCACCCGTACACCCAGGCCCTGCTGTCGGCCACGCCGACGATCCATCCGGATCCGACCAAGCCGAAAATCAAGATCGTCGGCGAACTGCCGAACCCGCTGAACCCGCCGTCCGGCTGTGCGTTCCACAAGCGCTGCCCGTACGCCACCGAACTGTGCAGCAAAGAAGAGCCGGCCCTGCGCCAGCTCGACAGCCGCCAGGTGGCCTGCCATTACGCCGAGCAATTCGTCGTCTAGGCCGGGCATGAAAAAGCGCCCTCTCGGGGCGCTTTTTGAAACGCGTTGACCAACCCTCCTCCTGTCGGACTGCGCATCAGTCCGACAGGAGGAGGGTTCTTTTGTCTGAATCCTTAAGCCTTAACCCTGGGTATCGTCTTCGGAATCGTCGGAGGATGGGTCCTCATCGCCTTTAGTGTCACTTTGACTCTGATCACCGGTGGCAACCATCAAGCCACTGCCCTGCACACTTTTTGCTGCCCAAAAACCCTGGTCCTGCACCGCGCCGCTGCTCGCCCACGCTGCCGAAGTGCCCACCGACAGCAGCACCAGCACTTTGATCAGTAAAACCATGCGTTGAAAAATGCTCATAGCTGATTCCATCCTTTCGTAGGTGAATCACGAGTAGCTACGGATCGTATGTCCAACGAGCGTAGCGCTGTCTGAAATCTAGTCTGGATAGATCGGATTGACCAGATAGGACACTAACGATGGTCGCCAATTGCCGTTTGCCAAAAGACAGGTTTGGAATAATGGCTAGGTCGAATCGCTATTTAATTGCCACTGGGCACTGGTGGCGACTTGCCCAATAAAAAGCCCCGCAGCTTACGCAACGGGGCTTGGGATACAACCAATCAGCCTGTAGGAACTAAGCTTGCTCGCGATGGCAAATTCGAAATCGCCATCGCCGGCAAGCCGTGCTTCTACAAATTAATGATGCTCACGCGTCGCACGGAATTTCACGTCCGGCCAGCGCTCTTCCATCAGCGCCAGGTTGACTCGGGTCGGGGCCAGGTAAGTCAGGTGGCCGCCGCCGTCGAGGGCGAGGTTTTCCACAGCCTTGACGCTGAACTCTTCGAGCTTCTTCTTATCGCTGCAATCGATCCAGCGCGCGGACCACACGGTGATCGGCTCGTAGGCGCATTCGACCTTGTATTCCTCTTTCAGGCGGCTGGCGACCACATCGAACTGCAGCACACCGACGGCGCCAAGGATGATGTCGTTACTGCGTTCCGGGAAGAACACCTGGGTCGCGCCCTCTTCGGCCAGCTGCTGCAAGCCCTGGCGAAGTTGCTTGGATTTCAGCGGATCCTTCAGACGTACGCGACGGAACAGTTCCGGGGCGAAGTGCGGGATACCGGTGAAGCCCAGGGCTTCGCCTTCGGTGAAGGTGTCGCCGATCTGGATGGTGCCGTGGTTGTGCAGACCGATAATGTCGCCGGCAAACGCTTCTTCCAGCTGCTCACGCTCGGAGGAGAAGAAGGTCAGCGCGTCGCCGATCCGGACGTCCTTGCCGGTGCGCACATGGCGCATCTTCATGCCTTTTTCGTACTTGCCGGAGCAGATACGCATGAAGGCAATGCGGTCGCGGTGTTTAGGGTCCATGTTCGCCTGGATCTTGAACACGAAGCCGCTGAACTTCTCTTCTACCGGTTCCACCGTGCGCTCATTGGCGACACGGGCCAGCGGCTTCGGTGCCCAGTCGACCACGGCGTCGAGCACATGATCGACTCCGAAGTTACCCAACGCGGTACCGAAGAATACCGGGGTCAGTTGGCCGTCCAGGAATTCCTGTTGATTGAATTCGTGGCAGGCGCCCTGCACCAGTTCCAGCTGTTCGATGAAGCGCTCGTACTCGTCACCCAAGTGGGCGCGGGCTTCATCGGAGTCGAGCTTCTCGATGATTTTCACATCGGTCCGCTCGTGGCCATGGCCAGCGGTGTAGACAATGATGTAGTCGTCGGCGAGGTGATAGACGCCTTTGAAATCGCGGTAGCAACCGATCGGCCAGGTGATCGGCGCAGCCTTGATCTTCAGGACGGCTTCGATTTCGTCGAGCAGTTCGATCGGGTCACGAATGTCGCGGTCGAGTTTGTTGATGAAGCTGACGATCGGCGTGTCACGCAGACGGCAAACGTCCATCAGGGCGATGGTCCGTGGCTCTACACCCTTACCGCCGTCGAGGACCATCAATGCCGAGTCGACCGCCGTCAGGGTGCGGTAGGTGTCTTCGGAGAAGTCTTCGTGGCCCGGGGTGTCGAGCAGGTTGATCATGTGATCGCGATACGGGAACTGCATGACCGACGTGGTAATGGAAATACCACGCTGCTTTTCCATTTCCATCCAGTCGGAGGTGGCATGGCGGTCGGATTTGCGAGACTTCACCGTGCCGGCAACCGCAATCGCCTTGCCCATCAGCAAGAGCTTCTCGGTGATGGTGGTCTTACCCGCATCGGGGTGGGAAATAATGGCGAAAGTGCGGCGTTTCGCGACTTCGGCGGCCTGTTTGGTCATGGGAAATCGCCTGGCAGGTGATTCAAAAAAGGGCGGCGAGTATAGCTCAAAACGACATCTACGGACCACCATTCGCCCTGTAGCAGCTGCCGAGCTTGCGAGGCTGCGTTCGGCGGCGAAGCGGCCGTAAATCAAACAATGCGGTCTTTCAGGTATACCGTGTGTAACGGCTTTACGACGGCTTCGCCGCCGAACGCAGCCTCGCAGGCTCGGCAGTTGCTACGGAGTGAGAGGCGACCGGGGTGGCCAAATACTGTCTAACGTGGGAACCTTTTAAACCGTGGAGCCGTCCACTCCCCTGTTACGACCTGTCGTCAGGGGCTGAAATATCAGCAAGTCAGCCTGACGAGGCTGCGCTTATGGCTCGATCTCATGCCGCTTTGCCGGCATTGACGAGCTGCTTTTCGCGAACAGTGTCTTCGGCAGCCAAGTATGGCGTTGCCACACGAAGCGCTGTTCGCCGACTGAAATAAAGGAGTCCGCCTGTGGCTATTCGCTATGGCAAAGGGCTGATAGGAGGAGCGGTTGTCGTCGCCCTTCTGGCCCTGCTGATCCACTGGATCGGCATCAACACGATCGACCTGTACCGCGACGATTTGTTGTTTTACCTGCAAGCTCATCTGATTCTCGTCCTCGTTTCCATGCTGGCCGCCCTCGTTGTGGGCATCCCCGCCGGTATCTTCCTCAGCCGCCCGACCATGGTCGGACGCGCCGAACGCTTCATGCAGCTCTTCAACATCGGCAACACTGTCCCGCCTCTCGCCGTACTGGCCATCGCCCTGGGAATACTCGGGATCGGCAGCGGCCCCGCGATCTTTGCGCTGTTCCTCGCGTCCCTGTTGCCCATCGTGCGCAACACCTACGAAGGCCTGAAAAACGTTCAGGGCTCACTCAAGGAAGCGGCCATCGGCATCGGCATGACCCCGCGCCAAGTGCTCTGGCGGGTCGAACTGCCGAACGCGATGCCGATCATTATCGGCGGCGTGCGCGTCGCACTGGCGATCAACGTCGGCACTGCGCCGCTGGCGTTCCTGATCGGCGCCAATAGCCTGGGCAGCCTGATTTTCCCCGGCATTGCCTTGAACAATCAGCCGCAATTGATTCTCGGCGCAGCCTGCACCGCCCTGCTGGCGTTACTGCTCGACGGTCTGGTGACACTGGCCAGCCGACTTTGGCTGGAACGCGGTTTACCCCAGTCCTGAATCCGGCTGAGCGAAGGAATAATCATGAAGACATTTAGCTTATTACTAGGCTGCGTCCTGCTGTGCGCAGGATTTGCCCACGCCGCCGACAAACCGTTGATCCGCATCGGCGCCCGGGTGTTCACCGAACAAACCCTGCTCGCGGAAATCACCTCGCAATACCTGCGGACCAAGGGTTATGAGGTCCAGGTGACCGGCGGCCTGGGCAGCAGCCTGGCCCGCAGCGCCCATGAAAATGGCCAGCTCGACCTGATGTGGGAATACACCGGCGTGTCGCTGGTGGCTTACAACCATGTCACCGAGAAGCTCGACAGCGAACAGTCCTACGCGCGAGTCAAGGAACTCGACGCGAGAAAGGGTCTGGTCTGGCTCACCCCGTCGAAATTCAGCAACACCTACGCCCTCGCGTTGCCGAAGAACGTGGCTGACGAATACCCGCAGATCAACCGCATCAGCGACTTGAACAACGTGCTCGACGCTGAGGCAAAGGCCAACCACCTGGTGGCTCTGGACACCGAGTTCGCCAACCGTTCCGACGGCCTCAAAGGCATGGTCAAGCTCTACGACATGAACCTGACCCGCAACAATATCCGGCAGATGGACGCCGGACTGGTCTACACCGCGCTGCGCAATGGCCAGGTGTTTGCCGGTCTGGTCTACACCACTGACGGTCGCTTGAACGCTTTCAAATTGAAACTGCTGGAAGACGACAAGCATTACTTCCCGGACTACACCGCTGCGCCGGTTGTGCGTCAGGTGTACCTCGATGCCCATCCGCAACTGGCCGAACAACTCAAACCACTGGCCGAACTGTTCGACGACCAAACCATGCGTCAGCTCAATGCGCGGGTCGATGTCGATCATGAAAGTCCTTCCGCCGTGGCCGCAGATTTCTTGCGCCAGCACCCATTGAACTAAGGAGGAAAAGCCATGGAATTTCTCAACGCCTTTTCCCACCTGGACTGGCCACTCGTCCTGCACCTGACCTGGCAACACATCACCCTGGTCGGCATCGCCGTGACCCTGGCGATTGTGGTCGGCGTGCCGCTGGGCATTCTGATGACGCGCTTCCCGACGCTGGCCGGTCCCTTGCAAGCCAGCGCCACGGTGCTGTTGACCATCCCGTCGATTGCGCTGTTCGGTCTACTGCTGCCGTTCTACTCGAAATTCGGCCAGGGCCTGGGACCGATGCCAGCCATCACCGCGGTATTTCTGTATTCCCTGCTGCCAATCATGCGTAACACCTACCTGGCGCTGACCGGAGTCGAACCCGGCATTCGCGAAGCAGCCCGGGGCATCGGCATGACCTTCGGCCAACGCCTGCGCATGGTCGAGTTACCAATTGCGGTGCCGGTGATCCTCGCCGGCGTACGCACCGCCGTGGTCATGAACATTGGCGTGATGACCATCGCCGCTACCATCGGCGCCGGTGGTCTGGGCGTACTGATCCTCGCTGCCATCAGCCGCAGCGATATGTCGATGCTGATCGTCGGTGCGGTGTTGGTCAGTCTTCTGGCGATCTTCGCCGACCTGCTTCTGCAATGGCTGCAACGTTCGCTGACTCCAAAAGGATTACTCAAATGATCGAACTTCAAAACCTCAGCAAAACCTTTCACAGCAACGGCAAAGATGTGAAAGCCGTGGACTCGGTAAGCCTGATCGTCAACGAAGGCGAGATTTGCGTGTTCCTCGGCCCGTCGGGTTGCGGCAAAAGCACCACGTTGAAAATGATCAACCGCTTGATCAAGCCGACCTCGGGCAAAATCCTGATCAACGGCGAAGACACCACCGATCTTGACGCCGTTACCTTGCGCCGCAACATCGGTTATGTGATCCAGCAGATCGGCCTGTTCCCGAACATGACCATCGAGGAAAACATCACCATCGTGCCGCGCCTGCTCGGTTGGGACAAACAGCAATGCCACGATCGCGCCCGCGAATTGATGAACATGATCAAGCTCGAACCCAAGCAGTACTTGAGCCGCTACCCGCGTGAGCTGTCCGGTGGCCAGCAACAGCGGATCGGCGTGATCCGCGCCCTCGCCGCCGACGCCCCGTTGCTATTGATGGACGAACCGTTCGGCGCGGTCGACCCGATCAACCGCGAGATGATCCAGAACGAATTTTTCGAGATGCAGCGGGCGCTGGGCAAGACCGTAATCATGGTCAGCCACGACATCGACGAAGCGATCAAGCTCGGCGACAAGATCGCGATTTTCCGTGGCGGCAAGCTGATTCAGGTCGATCACCCGGACACCCTGCTCGCGCACCCGGCGGATGACTTTGTCAGCAACTTCGTCGGCCAGGACAGCACGCTCAAGCGCCTGCTGCTGGTCAAGGCCGAGGACGCGGCGGACAACGCGCCGTCAGTCAGCCCGGAAACGCCGGTGGCCGAAGCGCTGGAACTGATGGACGAACTCGACCGCCGCTACGTGGTGGTCACCTGCGCCGACAACAAGGCACTGGGCTACGTGCGCCGCCGCGATCTGCACCGTCAGGCCGGCACCTGCGTGCAATACCTGCGCGAATTCAACGCCACGGCAGCCTACGACGAGCACCTGCGAATCCTCTTGTCGCGCATGTACGAGTTCAACCGCTCGTGGCTGCCGGTGATGGACGCCGAGCGGGTGTTCCTCGGTGAAGTGACGCAGGAGTCGATTGCCGAATACCTGAGTTCCGGGCGCTCGCGGGGTGGCAAGACCAGCATTGTTTCGCCTGCAGAGACTGCGCTGGCCTGACGGATACTGTGGCGAGGGAGCTTGCTCCCGCTCGGTTGAGCAGCAACCGAAAATTGGGGGCAGCTTCGCAGCCCAGCGGGAGCAAGCTCCCTCGCCACAAAGACAATGAAAACCCTTCCAGAATGCCTCAATCGGGGAACATCAACCTGTCATCAGGGTCGGTTACACAAGTGTCTGACCGGGACCGCACGACGGATGCGTGCAAAAACGCGACATTTTTTGTTGATCTCAAGGCCCTCACGCCCTAAAGTTCGCGCCGAACGTCCATGCTGGAAACGATCCATCCGGCTCAAGTACTGACGACGAGACAGCAAGGCCAAGGGAATCTGCATTTCCCATGGCCTTTTTGCTTTCGGCGACATGCCTTGGGAAGTAGGCGAACCAAAGTGGGGATACGGAGGACGTTCATTTGCACCCATTGATAATTTCAGTTTGCCAGTAGGAGTTCCCAGCATGTCGATCAACGTCGAAGACTATTTTGCGCGCGAAACCTTTCAGAAAATGAAGGCCTTCGCTGACAAACAAGAAACCCCGTTCGTGGTGATCGACACTGCGATGATTGCCCAGGCCTATGACGACCTGCGTGCAGGTTTCGAATTTGCCAAGGTTTACTACGCGGTCAAGGCCAACCCGGCCGTCGAAATCATCGACCTGCTGAAAGAGAAAGGTTCGAGCTTCGATATCGCCTCGATCTACGAGCTGGACAAAGTGCTGGGCCGCGGCGTAACCCCGGACCGCATCAGCTATGGCAACACCATCAAGAAATCCAAGGACATTCGCTACTTCTACGAGAAGGGCGTGCGTCTGTATGCCACCGACTCCGAAGCCGACCTGCGCAACATCGCCAAGGCTGCACCGGGTTCGAAAGTCTATGTGCGCATCCTGACCGAAGGCTCGACCACCGCCGACTGGCCTTTGTCGCGCAAATTCGGCTGCCAGACCGACATGGCCATGGACCTGCTGATCCTCGCTCGCGACCTGGGCCTGGTGCCTTACGGCATCTCCTTCCACGTCGGCTCGCAGCAGCGTGACATCAGCGTCTGGGATGCGGCGATCGCCAAGGTCAAAGTGATCTTCGAACGTCTGAAAGAAGAAGACGGCATTAACCTCAAACTGATCAACATGGGCGGCGGCTTCCCGGCCAACTACATCACCCGCACCAACAGCCTGGAAACCTACGCCGAAGAAATCATCCGTTTCCTCAAGGAAGACTTCGGTGACGATCTGCCGGAAATCATCCTTGAGCCAGGCCGTTCGTTGATCGCCAACGCCGGTATCCTGGTCAGCGAAGTGGTGTTGGTCGCGCGTAAATCCCGCACCGCCGTCGAGCGTTGGGTATACACCGACGTGGGCAAGTTCTCCGGCCTGATCGAAACCATGGACGAAGCCATCAAGTTCCCGATCTGGACCGAGAAGAAAGGCGAGATGGAAGAAGTGGTCATCGCGGGCCCGACCTGCGACAGCGCCGACATCATGTACGAAAACTACAAGTACGGCCTGCCACTGAACCTGGCCATCGGTGACCGCCTGTACTGGCTGTCCACCGGCGCGTACACCACCAGCTACAGCGCCGTTGAGTTCAATGGCTTCCCGCCGCTGAAATCGTTCTACGTCTAAACGCAGCGGTTAAGGCTGTAGGAGCACGGCTTGCCGGCGATAGCGATCTCAGGAACGCCTTCGCCGGCAAGCCGTGCTCCTACAGGACCTGCGCCAGGCCAGCGGCCCGTCGCTGATAATCCGTGGCCAACGCCCGGATTTGTGGATCGCTCGCACTCAACAGCGCCGCGCCTGCCACTTTCAAGAACTTCAAATTCCCACCCGCCAATGCCTCGTGCAGCCAGCTCAGCGCAGCCTCGATCTGCCCTTGGTGGGCCAGCACTGCCGCATAACTGAACTGCCCCCGAAAGTCCCCACCCTCTGCCGAACGTCGATACCAATCCACTGCGGCCAGAGGATCCGCCGGGCAGAATCGCCCCTCTTCCAGATAGCGCCCCAGCAGGTTCATCGACTTGGCGTGGCCCAGTTCGGCGGCTCGGCGATAAAGATTCAGGGCTTGCGACTGATCCTCGACCACACCACGCCCGGTGGCCAGCAGGTTGGCGTAGTTGTACATCGCCCAGTCCAGTCCGGCTTCGGCGGCGAAGCGATAATGTCCCGCAGCGACTGTAGCGTCGGCATTACAGCCCCAACCATGTTCATGACAACGCCCGAGCATGTTGCGCGCCATCAGATGCCCGCCGTTGGCGGCGATCTTGAACCAGCGCAAGGCCAGTGCCTGGTCCTTGGCGATGCCCTGCCCTTCGAGCAGGATTTGACCGAGCAAGGCCTGGGCGTCGAGGATCCCGGTCTTCGCTGCAATAAGTATTGCCTGAGCGGCACGGGCCGGGCTCTCGGTGAGCATCACGCTGAGTTGATCGCCATCGAGGACTTCCTCGCGGCGCAGTCGATAGCTCACGGTTACACCTCGACCCAGCGGCGCAGCAGGTTGTGATAGGTGCCGGTCAGGCGAATCAGCGATGGGTGATCCGGCATGTCCCGGGTCAGTTGCTGGATCGCCTCGTCCATCTCGAACAACAAGGCGCGCTGGCTGTCTTCGCGAACCAGGCTTTGGGTCCAGAAGAATGAGGCATAGCGTGTGCCGCGAGTCACCGCGTTGACCTTGTGCAGGCTGGTGCCCGGATAGAGCACCAGGTCGCCGGCCGGCAACTTCACTCGCTGAGTGCCAAAGGTGTCCTGGATTTCCAATTCGCCACCGTCGTACTCGTCCGGGTCGCTGAAGAACAACGTCGACGACAGGTCGGTGCGAACGCGCTCGATGCTGCCCTTGGGCTGACGCACGGCGTTGTCGATATGAAAGTCGAAGCTGCCCCCCGCCGTGTAGCAGTTCAGCAGTGGTGGAAAGACTTTGTGCGGTAACGCCGCTGACATGAATCGCGGATGTTTCCACAACCGTTCAAGCATCGCTGCGCCAATTTCCTGCGCCAGCGGGTGACCTTCCGGCAGTTGCAGATTGTGCTTGGCCTTGGCCGACTGAAAGCCTGCGGTGATCTTGCCGTCCGCCCAGTCAGCCTGCTCCAGAGCCTCGCGAATGCGCTGCACCTCTTCGCGGGAGAACAAGCCGGGAATATGCAGCAGCATGGGGCGATACCTGAGGGCAAAGGGATGCCAATGGTATTGATTCTTATTGGCAATGTAAAATCGCGCTGACGGATGAGTCCGTAAAACCCGTAAGGAAAAACTGTAAAGAATGTAAATTCAGCGCAAATAGCAATATATCTCAATTGATACAAATACGTATTTACCCTATATTCCGCCGCCTCAAACCCTGGGGAGGGGAATTCACAATGTCACGCCAACTACCACAATCACCGGTCAGCTCACCGCGTCTACTCGCCTCTGCAATTGGCGTGGCGATCACTGCCAGCTCTGCAGCGCACATGGCTTACGCGGCAGAAAAGACCGACGATAAAGCGCCGCGCAATGCGATTGCCCTGGATGCCACCAGTGTCACCGGTGAAGCCCAGGACTCCACCTCCTACCAGGTCGAAAAAGCCTCTTCGCCCAAGTACACCGCGCCGCTGATTGATACCCCGCGTTCGGTGACCGTGATTCCACAGCAGGTCCTCAAGGACACTGGCGCCCTCAACATGCAGGATGCACTGCGCACCGTCCCGGGCATCACTTTCGGTGCTGGTGAAGGCGGCAACCCGCAGGGCGACCGTCCATTTATTCGTGGTTTCGACGCTCAGGGCGACACCTACCTCGACGGCGTACGTGACACCGGCTCCCAGAGCCGTGAAATCTTCGCCGTTGAGTCGATTGAAGTCAGCAAAGGCCCGAACTCCGCAATTGGCGGTCGTGGCGCAGCCGGTGGCAGCATCAACCTGGTGAGCAAAAAGGCGCACCTGGGCGACTCGTTCAATGGCGGTTTCACCTGGGGTTCGGACCAGACCCAGCGCTACACCCTGGACAGCAACTACCAGTTCAGCGATACCGCCGCTGGCCGCCTGAACCTGTTGAGCCACGAAAGCAACGTCGCTGGTCGTGACAAGGTCGACTACGACCGTTGGGGCATCGCGCCGTCGCTGGCCTTCGGCCTGGGCACCGACACCCGCGTCAACCTCGACTACTATCATCTGCAAAGCAACGACCTGCCGGACTCAGGTATTCCGTACACCGTACCGGCTTCGGGCAA
Source organism: Pseudomonas sp. GW822-FHT04C11 (assembly GCF_058800905.1). Lineage (NCBI taxonomy): Bacteria > Pseudomonadati > Pseudomonadota > Gammaproteobacteria > Pseudomonadales > Pseudomonadaceae > Pseudomonas > Pseudomonas sp. GW822-FHT04C11. Next base: position 44,042 of record NZ_JBXAMS010000020.1, read on the forward strand.
GACCGCCGATCGCACCAAGAGCAGCCCGGACAAACCTTACGCGGGCGGTGACAGCAGCAACTTCTATGGCTTGACCGACCGCGACTTCCGCAAGACCCGTACTGACACTGCGACCTTCGCCATCGAGCACGACCTGAGCGATGCGCTGACCATCAAGAACACCCTGCGCCACGGCACCAGCATGCAGGATTACATCCTGACCCAGCCGGACGACAGCAAGGGCAACGTGAACAACGGCAGCGTTTGGCGTCGTGCCAACACCCGTGTCAGCAACGTAGCGACCACTACCAACCAGACCGATCTGTTTGGCAATTTCTACATCGCCGGCTTCAAGAACAGCTTCTCCACCGGTGTCGAGTTCACCCGTGAAGAAGGCGAAAAATCCTCGTACAACGTGAACACCGATACCACTCCAGGCTCGGGTCCAGCGGACAAACCAAGCAGCAACTGCACGCCATCGATGATCGGCGCGTCCAGCGGCTACAACTGCACCTCGCTGGCCAACCCGAACCCGAACGATCCGTGGAACGGTGCGATTTCGCGCAACTACGCGGGCACCGACACCACCGCCAACACACGTGCCCTGTACGTCTTCGACACGCTGGAACTGTCGCCGCAATGGCTGGTGAACATGGGCCTGCGCTACGACCACTTCGACACTAAGTACAAGACCTTCACCGCGGCGGGTGCCACCACGGCCAAAGGCGCTGACACCAGCGAGTTCGTCACCGGTCAGTTGGGTGTCGTTTACAAACCGGCTGAAAACGGCAGCATCTACGCCTCTTACGCGACCTCCGCCACACCACCGGGTAATACCCTGGGCGAAGGCATGGATGGCAACCCGCTGTCGGGCACCAAGGATCGCAACGGCAATCTGCTGAGCAGCGACATGGAGCCGGAAACCACCAAGAACTACGAAGTCGGCACCAAGTGGGACCTGCTCAACGATCGTCTGTCGTTGACCGCCGCCCTGTTCCGTACCGAGAAAGAGAACGCTCGTGTTCAGGTTGATACCACTTCCTACGCAAACGCCGGCAAAACCCGCGTTCAAGGGATCGAGCTGTCGGCCAACGGCAAGATTACCGACAAATGGCAAGTCTTCGCTGGCTACGCCTACATGGACAGCGAGCAAGTCGATGGCGGCCCGCTGAACCACGCCACCGATGGCAACCAATTGCCTAACACCCCGAAAAACAGCGCCAGCCTGTGGTCGACTTACAACGTCACGCCGAAGCTGACCTTGGGCGGCGGCGCGTTCTATGTCGATGACGTATTCGGCAGCGTGGCCAACACCACCATGGTCAACTCCTACGTTCGTTATGACGCGATGGCCAGCTACAAGTTGACCAAAAACGTCGACCTGCAACTGAACCTGCAGAACCTGACCGACGTGACCTACTACGACAAAGCCTTCGCCACCCACTTCGCCAATCAGGCGCCGGGCCGTACGGCATTGCTGAGCACCAACTTCCACTTCTGATAAAGAACGATGTCGCCAAGCCCCGCCCATCACGATGAGCGGGGCTTTTGCATGTAAAAAAGAATGTTTCTCGACAACTCACGGCATAATGCGCGCCGTGACGTTTCTTATTGAACAAACAGTTTTAGACGAACAAGGCGGTCGACGTGTTGAAGAAAACCCTGTTCCAGCTGCACTGGTTCTTCGGCATCAGCGCGGGTCTGGTACTGGCCTTGATGGGCATTACCGGTGCAGCGGTGTCGTTTCAGGATGAGATCCTGCGGGCACTGAACCCACAGGTCCTGCAGGTCGAGAAGCAGGTGGCCGGCGTTCTGCCGCCGGCAGATCTGGTGGCCAAGGTCGAGGCTGCCGAAGGCAAGAAAGTCGCGATGCTCTGGGTCGAAACCGAGAGCGGCTTTGCGGCGCGCGTGTTCTTCACCCCGCCGCCGGGCGAGCGCCGTGGCCAGATGCGCTACGTCGACCCGTACACCGGCGACTACATGGGCGATGCCGTCGGCCAGGATTTTTTTGGCCTGATGCTGCAACTGCACCGTTTCCTGGCGATGGGCGACACCGGCCGGCAAATCACCGGTGCCTGCACACTGATTCTGATTTTCTTCTGCCTGTCCGGGCTCTACTTGCGCTGGCCGCGTCAGGTGGCGAGCTGGCGTGCCTGGCTGACCCTCGACTGGGCGAAAAAAGGTCGCAGCTTCAACTGGGACCTGCACTCGGTCGCAGGCACCTGGTGCTTGCTGGTGTATTTGTTGGCCGCGCTGACCGGGCTGTCCTGGTCCTATGAGTGGTACAACAAGGGCCTGAGCAAACTGCTGTCCGATGCACCGCAAAACGAACGCATCAGACCAGGTCGTGGTACCCCGCCACCGGCCGGCCCCCTGCCGACCGCCGATTACAACGCGATCTGGAGCAGCATCTACAGCGCCGCGGGGCCGGGCCTGAGCGCCTATAACGTGCGCATGCCACCGGTGGCCGGACAACCGGCGACCGTGTTCTATCTGTTGAAAAACTCACCCCATGACCGGGCGCTGAACCAGATCACTCTCGACCCGGCCACCGGTGTTATCAGCCGTCATGATCGCTACGGCGACAAGAGCTTCAAGGCGCAACTGTTGACCAGCATTTACGCGCTGCATGTCGGCAGTTACTTCGGCCTCGTCGGGCGAATTGTGCTGACACTGGCCTCGCTGAGCATGCCGCTGTTCTTCATCACCGGCTGGTTGCTGTACCTGGACCGTCGACGCAAAAAACGCCAGATCAAAAACGCCCGTAAAGATCTGGAGCAAACCGCCAGCGATGTACCGGCATGGCTGATCGGCTTCGCCAGCCAGAGCGGTTTTGCCGAACAGTTGGCCTGGCAGACCGCCAGCCAGTTGCAAGCCGCCGGGTTGCCGGTAAAGGTCCAACCGCTGGCGGCTGTCAGCGAGCAGGACCTGCGCGAGTCGAGCAATGCGCTGTTCGTGGTCAGTACCTTTGGCGACGGCGAAGCGCCGGACAGCGCTCGTGGTTTCGAGCGCAAGGTGCTGGGTCGGGCGCTGAGCCTTTCGAGCCTGAACTACGCCGTGCTTGGCCTCGGTGATCGGCAGTATCAACACTTCTGCGGCTTTGCCAAACGCTTGCACAGCTGGCTTTCGGAACACGGTGGCACCACGTTGTTTGCCCCGGTGGAAGTCGACAGCGGCGACCCGTACGCCCTGCGCCATTGGCAGCAGCAACTCGGTCAACTGACCGGGCAGCCACCGGTCGATACCTGGAAAGCCCCGAGCTACAACAACTGGACCTTGAGCAAGCGCGAACTGCTCAACCCCGACAGCAGCGGCGCCGACGTTTACCTGCTGGGCCTGACGGCGCCCGACACCAGCAGTTGGCTGGCCGGCGACCTGGTTGAAGTGCTACCGCGCAACTGCCGGGGCGCGATTGAACAGTTCCTTGAAGGGCTGGGCATCGCCGGTAATACGCGAGTGCAACTCGATGGTTTGCACAAAACCCTTGAACAAGCCCTGGCCAGCCGTCAGTTGCCGGAGAACCGCGTGCATCTGGTCGGCCTGCACGCTCAGGCGCTGGTCGATGCGCTGGTGCCATTGGCCATGCGCGAATACTCGATCGCCTCGATTGCCGCCGACGGCGTGCTCGAACTGCTGGTGCGTCAGGAATGTCATGCGGATGGACGTCTGGGCATCGGCTCCGGCTGGCTGACCGAATACGCGCCATTGGGTTCTGCCATCAGCCTGCGGGTACGGCGCAACAGCGGTTTCCATCTCCCGGCAACGCCCGTGCCGATGATTCTGCTGGGCAACGGCACCGGGCTGGCTGGCCTGCGCAGCTTGCTCAAGGCACGGATTGCCGATGGCCAGACACGCAACTGGCTGCTGTTTGGCGAACGCAACCGCGAGCATGACTTCCTCTGTCGCGATGAGCTCGAGGGATGGTTGATCGAAGGCGATCTGGAGCGGCTGGACCTGGCGTTTTCGCGGGATCAGGCCGAGAAGATCTACGTTCAGGATCGCCTGCGCCAACGTGCCGTCGAGCTGAAAAAGTGGCTGGCGGACGGTGCATCGATCTACATCTGCGGCAGCCTGCAAGGGATGGCGACAGGCGTGGATCAAGTACTCAACGAAGTGCTCGGTGTTGATGAAGTCGAGCGGCTGATCGAGCAGGGCCGCTATCGCCGCGACGTCTACTGAAGCCCCCTCACCCTAACCCTCTCCCCAGGGGGCGAGGGGACTGACCGAGATGTCTTGCGCTGTCCATCGACCTGAAATGCCGAGTCGAACTCAGGTTTGAAAACGAAGAAGATTAGCTCCCTTTCCCCCTCTCCCCCCTGGGGAGAGGGTTGGGGTGAGGGGTGGTTCTAGAGCCGCAGTACAAAACCCGACTACAGTTAAACCTCCATTCCCTTCACACGGACGTGAAGCATGCCCAACCGCCCCACCCTCGACCAACGCCAATTCGCCCGCACACTTCGCGTCAACCAGACCGATTGCGAACGCCTGCTCTGGCAAAAACTCCGCAGCCGGCAAATTGCCAATCTGAAATTTCGACGCCAATTCCCCTGCCCGCCGTACATTCTGGATTTCTATTGTGCCGAGCTGAAACTGGCTATTGAACTTGATGGCGGTCAGCATTATGAAACGGCCGCCATAATCCATGATCGGCGTCGAACGCTCTACCTTCAGCAGCAAGGGATTGAGGTTGCGCGGTTCAGTAATCTGGAGGTCATTGAGCAGATGAGTGATGTTCTGGAGCAGGTTCTCAGGGTGGCGGCGGATCGAATGCCGTGATCCTGATCTGAAATCGTCCCCTCACCCTAGCCCTCCCGAAACGTCGGACTGCCCCAAGGGGCGAGGGGACTGACCGAGGTGTCTTGCGCTGTCCATCGACCTGAAATACCGAGTCGAACTCAGGTTTGAAAACGAAGAAGATTAGCTCCCTCTCCCCCTCGGGGAGAGGGCTGGGGTGAGGGGGTGGTTTTTGAAGATCCACACACTCAAACCGGCTGCAACCGCTGCTCAAACACCGCCACCCCATCCAGATCCCGCAGGATCACACTCATTTCGCCGGTCTGGCCATCGATATTCACCTCGCCGAAAAACTGAAACCCGGCAAACGGTGAGGTGTTCTGCGCCGGTGGGGCTTTCTCGAACACCACTTCGGGGCCGAAGGTTTTATCCAGCGGATTGGGGCCGAAGCTGCCGGCATTCAAGGGACCTGCGACGAACTCCCAGAACGGTTCGAAGTCCTGAAACGCTGCACGATCCGGGTGGTAATGGTGAGCGGCGCAGTAATGCACATCGGCCGTCAGCCAAACGTAATTGCGCACCTGCTGCGCCCGCAAGAAACCCAACAACTCAGCGATCTCCAGCTCGCGGCCCTGGGCCGGGCCTGGATCACCGTTGGCCACGGCTTCCCAGCGCGGCACGCCGGGGCTGACTTCGCCATCAGGCACGCCAAGACCAATCGGCATGTCCGCGGCGATGACTTTCCACTGCGCGCCGGAGTTTTTCAGTTCACGCTTGAGCCACTCCAGTTGCTCGCGTCCGAGGAAGGCTTTTTCGCCGCCGAGGTTGTCGTCGTTGACCCCGCGATAGCTGCGCATGTCCAGCACGAACACATCCAGCAGCGGCCCGTAACCGAGCTTGCGATAGATCCGTCCGCCGTTGTCGGCGGCCTGCAAGCGCATCGGCGCGTATTCGAGCCAGGCTTGCCGCGCACGGCCGACCAGGCTGTGGATATCCTTGCTTTGGTAGCGCTCGTCGAGCTGTTTGCCCGGCGACCAATTGTTCACCACTTCGTGGTCGTCCCACTGCCAGATCTGCGGCACTTCGGCATTGAAGCGGCGGATGTTTTCGTCCATCAGGTTGTAGCGGTAGTTGCCGCGATATTCGTCGAGGGTTTCCGCGACTTTGCTCTTGGCTTCGCTGGTGATGTTGCGCCACACCCGACCGTTTTCGGTGGTCAGTTGCGCCGGCACCGGGCCGTCGGCGTAGATGGTGTCGCCGCTGTGGATAAAGAAGTCCGGCAGGCGCAAGCGCATCGCTTCGTAAATGCGCATGCCGCCGATATCCGGGTTGATGCCGAAGCCCTGGCCTACGGTGTCGCCGCTCCAGACAAAACGGATGTCGCGACGGGTCTGCGGCACGCTACGCAGGTGACCGAACCACGGTTCGCTGGCCACACCGCTTTGGGCGTCTTCGAAGTACACGCGATAGAAGATCGCCTGATCGGCGGGCAGCCCGGTCAGCTCGACCCGGGCCGTGAAGTCGGTGCGGGCATCAGCCAACGGTGAGGCGAAACGCCGAGGATTGCTGAACAGGCTGCGAGTGTCCCATTCCACGACCATCCGCGCCGGGCGGTCGCTGCGGCTCCAGATCATCGCCCGGTCGCCCAGCAGATCACCGGATTGCACGCCATCGGTGAGCTGTGGGCGATCCTTGACCGAGGCGATCACCGCCGGAGCCAGGCCAGGTAACAACAAACCGGCACCGACAGCCTGCATCACTCGACGGCGTCCCAAGTCGAATTCGCTCATGGAGTTCTCCCTAAAAGGAAAACTTAAACATGGCTGTGTGAACGCGCGGTGACATTCACCCTCTGACCTGTAGGAGCAAGGCTTGCCCGCGATGAACGATAACGCGGTACATCAACCAGACCGCGTTGGCTTCATCGCGGGCAAGCCTTGCTCCTACGGAACCTCAGGCGTTGGCCGGTTCCAATGCCAACTCGGCGACTTCCGGGCGTTTGACCGCGGCGTAAACCACCGCCGTCAACAGGCTCCCGGCAACAATCGCCAGCAGGTACAGCAGCGCATGGTTGATCGCATTCGGGATCAGCATCACGAACAGTCCACCGTGCGGCGCCATCAGCTTGCAGCCGAAATACATCGACAGTGCACCGGCCAGTGCACCACCGGCGATGCTTGCCGGGATCACCCGCAATGGGTCCTTGGCAGCGAACGGAATCGCCCCTTCGGAGATAAAGCACAGCCCCAGCACCAAGGCGGCTTTACCGGCTTCGCGCTCGGTCTGGGCAAACTTGCGCCGGGCGATGAACGTGGCGATGCCCAGGCCAATCGGCGGCACCATGCCAGCGGCCATGGTCGCGGCCATCGGCGCATAACTTTGCGACGCCAGCAGCCCCACCGAGAACGCATAAGCGGCCTTGTTGATCGGCCCGCCGAGGTCGACGCACATCATGCCGCCGAGCAATACCCCCAGCAGAATCGCATTGGTGGTGCCCATGCTGTCGAGGAAATGCGTCAGGCTTTCCAGCAGTCCGGCGACCGGTTTACCGACCACATAGATCATCACCAGGCCGGTGAACAAACTCGCCAGCAACGGGATGATCAGAATCGGTTTCAGCGCTTCCAGACTTTGCGGCAGACGCGCATAACGGTTGATCGCCTGCGCCGCGTAGCCGGCAATGAATCCGGCAATGATCCCGCCGATAAAACCGGCGCCCAGGGTACTCGCCAACAGGCCACCAATCATCCCTGGCGCCAGGCCAGGACGGTCAGCAATCGAATAGGCGATGTAACCCGCCAGCAACGGCACCATCAACTTGAACGCGGTATCGCCACCGATCTGCATCAGTGCCGCCGCCAGCGTGCCCGGCTCCTTGAACGCGGTGATGCCGAAGACAAACGACAGCGCGATCATCAAGCCCCCGGCCACGACCATCGGCAGCATGAACGAGACGCCCGTCAGCAGGTGTTTGTAGACCCCGGTTTTCTCTTTCTTGGCCGGGCCTTGGGCGCCGCTCGATGCGGTTTCTTGCTTGCCTTCGGCCAGTGCTTTGTTGAGTGTGGCCTCGGCCTGCTTCAGGGCGATGCCAGTGCCGCAGCGGTATATTTTCTTGCCGGCGAAACGCTCGGTGGCGACTTCGATGTCTGCCGCCAACAGCACCACATCGGCATCAGCAATGGCTTGCGCGCTCAACGGATTACGGGCGCCGACCGAGCCCTGGGTTTCCACCTGCAAGTCATAACCCAGACGCTTGGCCGCCTGCTGCAAGGCTTCGGCCGCCATAAAGGTATGGGCGACACCGGTCGGGCACGCAGTGACCGCCACCAGACGCGGCGCGGTTTTGCTGACAGTTGCGGGTTCAACGACAGCTTGCGGGGCGACATAGATTTGGGCTTCTTCAGCACCACGGCGCAGCACTGCATCGACGTCTTGCAGGGCTTGGGACGGCGTGCTCTGGAACACCCGCTTGCCGACAAACCGCGACATATCCACAGTCCCGGTGCTGACCAGCAACACCCACTCGGCGTCTTCCAGGGTCGCGGCGGACAGTTGGCGCTCCGGGTGTGCGGCGTCATGCACTTCAACACTAGTGCTCCAGCCCTGACGCTGCGCGGCGGCATCGAGCAAACGCGCGCACAGCACACTGGTAACCATGCCATTCGGGCAGGCAGTAACAATGGCTAACTTCATGACCAACCCTCTTATTGTTCTGTCAGGAGGCGCACGCGCACCTCCTGTTCGAGCTGCGCCAGTTGCGCGGCGTCACCGATACCAAAACCGATCTGCGTAACGGCCATGGCGGCAATCGCCGTGGCGGTGCGCAAGGTTTGTTCTGGCGTATCGGCACTGAGCAAACCGTGGAGCATGCCCGCGAGCAATGAATCGCCGGCGCCCACCGTACTGACAACACTGACCCTGGGTGGTGTGGCGTGCATCGCCGAGCCGACACTGAACCAGTTAACGCCCTCGGCACCGTGGGAAATCACCACGTGTTCGATGCCATGAGCGTGCAAACGACTCGCCGCTTCGGCTTGTGCAGCCACCGAAATCGCCTCGCAGTCCAGCGCCTCGGACAGCTCTTCGGTGTTCGGTTTGATCAGCCACGGTCCCGCCGACAGCCCTGCGCGCAAGGCTTCGCCGCTGGTGTCGAGGGCGACTTTCAAACCCCGCGACTTGAGGCGCAACAGCAACCCGTGCAACCACTGTGCGCTGACGCCACGCGGCAAACTGCCGGCGACCACTACGGCGTCATGACCCAAGGTGATCTGATCCAGACGATCGAGCAACGCCTGCTGCGCAGCCGCACTGACCACCGGCCCTGGACCGTTGATGTCAGTGATGCGTCCGTCCGCTTCCGCCAGTTTGATGTTGCTGCGAGTCTCGCCGGGAACGCGGATGAAGGCGTCGACAAACCCGCGTTTGGCGAACAGCGCTTCGAACGCCTGCAGATTGTCCTCACCGAGAAAACCGCTGACCGTCAGCTGATGCCCGAGGTCTGCAAGCACCTGCGCCACGTTGATGCCCTTGCCGGCGGCGTGGGTGTGCATGGCGTCGCTGCGATTGACCTGACCAGGTTCCAGATGCGGCAACTGAACGGTGAGGTCCAGCGCCGGGTTGAGGGTCAGGGTTAGGATTTTGGCCATTACAGAGCCTCCACTAATGCGCGCACTTCATTCGCGCTGCCCACGGCCAGAGCCTGTTGGGCCAGATGTTTTACCTGCGCAAGACTCAGCTCACGAACCCGTGCCTTGACCTCGCCGATGCTGCGCGCCGAGACGCTCAACTCATCCACCCCCAGGCCGACCAACACCGGTACCGCCAGCGGGTCTGCCGCCAGTTCGCCACACACGCCGACCCATTTGCCGTGGGCATGGGCGGCACGCACCGTGATGTCGATCAGTTGCAACACCGCCGGGTGCAAGCCATCGGCCTGGGCCGACAGGGTCGGGTGACCGCGATCGATGGCCAGGGTGTATTGGGTCAGGTCATTGGTGCCGACGCTGAAAAAATCGACTTCCTTGGCCAGAACCGGCGCCAGCAAAGCCGCCGAAGGTACTTCGATCATGATCCCCAGTTGCAGGTCGGCCACCGGGATTTCCAGACGCAGGCGCTCGGTCATATCTCGCGCCTGACGCCATTCATCGACGCTGCCGACCATCGGGAACATGATCCGCAACGGTCGGTTGTCAGCGGCGCGCAGCAAGGCACGCAACTGCGCTTCCATGATCTGCGGACGTTGCAAGGTCAGGCGAATGCCACGCACGCCGAGGAACGGGTTTTCCTCCTTGGCAATCGGCCAATACGGCAACGGTTTGTCACCGCCAACGTCCAGGGTCCGCACCACCAGCGGCCGCCCGGCCAGACCATCGAGCACCCGACGGTATTCGACTTCTTGAGTGGCTTCGTCCGGCGCTTGCTGGTGGGCCATAAAAATCAGTTCGGTGCGCAGCAGACCAATCCCTTCAGCGCCCTGCTCCACCGCGCTGACCACACCTGCACTTTCGCCGATGTTGGCAAACACTTCGACCGCGTGGCCGTCAGTGGTCAGCGCCGGTTGGTGACGCTGGGCCGCAGCCGCTTGCAGGCGTTGCTCGCGGTTGTCACGTTCTTCGGCGGCACGCTGCAACGTCGCCGCATCGGCGTCGACATGCAGCCGACCGCGCTGGCCATCGAGCAGCAATGGCGTGCCCGACGCCAGCCGCAACACCGCCGCGCCAGCACCAACCAGCGCCGGAATGCCCAAGGCCCGAGCGACAATCGCGCTGTGGGCGGTGGCACCACCGCGCGCGGTGAGAATACCGGCAACCCGCGCCGGGTCCAGGCGTGCGACATCCGAAGGCCCGACTTCATCCATCACCAGGATGTACGGCTGATCCGGTTCGCTCGGGGTTTCGATGCCGCACAGTTGCGCGAGCACCCGTCGACCGATATCGCGCAAGTCCGCTGCTCGCTCGGCGAGCAAGGCATCCTGCAAGGATTCCTGTTGTCTGGCTGCCGCGTCGATCACCGCCATCCACGCCGCTTCAGCGCTTTCGCCTTGCTTGAGGCGAGTGTCGACTTCATCGGTCAGTTCCGGGTCGTCGAGCATTTCCTGGTGGGTGATGAAAATCTCTCGGATGGCCTTGGCCTTGCTGCGCTGGATCAGCCCTTCGATGTCGCGACGGACATCGGCCAGGGATGTTTTCAAACGCTCGCGCTCGATCGCCGTGGACTCGCCCCGCAACGGGTAATCGATCGCTTGTAGCACCTGAATATGTGCAGGACCAATGGCAATCCCTGGTGCAGCAGCGACAGCTTGAATCACGCAACCGGCGGCTGGAGCAACCACGACGTCAGTAATTTCGTCGATGACCTCGCTCTGTGCACTCACCGTCGGCAACGGTTCGATGTCTTCGCCCAGGCCTTCCTCGATAGCCGCCAGCAGCGCTGGTAACGCATCGGCGGCGATGCTCGGCTCGGCAATCAACTCCAGCACCTGGCCGCGACGAGCACCGAGGCTGAGCAGTTTGCTCAAGCTCTTCACCGACACCGCGCTGTCCTGACCGTCGACAATGCGGATGCGGATCTCGCCTTCAAAACTTTTCGCCAACTGCGCAAGGATCTTCGCCGGCCGCGCGTGCAAGCCATGGGCGTTGGCCAAGGCAATACGAGCGCTCGGCCAATCGGCCGGCAATTCACCGCCGAGCACTTCCAGCACCGCACGCCGGCTGGTGGCGCGACCGAGTTCGTGACCTCGGCCTTCAATCAGCAAGGCGCAAAGACGTTCGAGCAAGGCCTGATGCGCCTCGCCAAGGCTGGCCAGACAGAACAGCCCGCTCAGTGGCTGGCCGAGGTAACGAATCGGTTTGTCCGGGGTGACGAAGGCCAGGCCGGGGCGCTTGACCGTTTGTTCGCTGTGCAGCCACCACAGGCCATCACCCAACGGCAGCGCTTCGACCTGCTGCAATACCGCCGAAAAACCATTGCTCACGCAGTCGGCCTGACGCAACAACCGTGCGCCACGCCAGACCAGCTCTTCGAAGTCGTCGGCGGAGACGCCCAGGCCAATCATTTGTGCATCCAGCGCCAGCTCTTGCGGCGCGCCTTGCAGCAGTTTCAGCAAGGCTTCGGCGCTGCTGGCGCGGCGCAAGGCCTGGCCCAGATCGGTTTCACCGAGGGCGCGGGTCAGCAATTGCAGCAGGCGCAAATGCTCGTCAGATTTGGCCGCGATACCGATCGCCAGGTACACGATGTGCCCGTCGCCCCAATCCACCCCTTCGGGGAACTGCAGCAAACGCACGCCGGTGGTGTGCACCAGATCGCGGGTATCGGGGGTTCCGTGGGGGATCGCAATACCTTGGCCGAGAAAGGTCGAACCCTGGGCTTCACGCGCCTGCAAGCCGCTGAGGTAACCCTCGGCCACCAGGCCATCGTTAACCAGCGTGTCGGCCAGCAAATGCAATGCGGCGGCTTTATCCACAGCCGACTGGCCCATGGATATCTGCTCTATGGTGAGCTCGAGCATGCTTTCTCCTTTTTGGCGCGGGGTCGCGCCAGGTATTGTTTTGATTGAATCAGTTTAGGCTTTATTCAGAGCACTCTTTTTCAGAGCATCCTTTGTCGGTTTCACGGCAGAACCGGCAAAAAGAGCCAATAGCGCAGAAAATACGCTTGCTGAAACGTTTAATCTAGATGAGTTGGCACGTTACTCGATAATCTCCCAACCTTGAAGTCCAACTTGTCGGATGCGTTGCGACATTGGTCGCCTGCCGTAATCGGGTAGGATTGGACAAAATGTCGGGGCAAGCTCGAAAAAACAAGGAAATCCCGAGTTGAAACTCAGTGATATCGCCCAGTTGGCCGGTGTGTCTGTCACCACCGCCAGCTATGTCATCAATGGCAAGGCCGAACAGCAGCGCATCAGCAACGCCACCGTCGAGCGCGTGCGCGCGGTGGTCGAGCAACATGGCTTTACGCCTAATCCTCAAGCGGCCGGGTTGCGCAGTCGGCACACCCGCACCCTGGGTTTCATTCTGCCGGACCTGGAAAACCCCAGTTACGCGCGGATCGCCAAGCTCCTCGAACAGGGTGCCCGGGCGCGTGGCTATCAGTTGCTGATTGCCAGCTCCGACGATGCACCGGACAGCGAGCGCCAGTTGCTCAAGCTGTTTCGCGCACGGCGTTGCGATGCATTGATTGTCGCCAGCTGCCTGCCGGCCGGCGATGACAGCTATCGCCAGTTGCAGGCCAAGGGCTTGCCGATCATTGCGATTGACCGGGTCATGGAGCCTGAGCATTTCTGCTCGGTGATCAGCGATGATCGCGAAGCCAGCCTGAACCTCACCCGCAGCCTGTTGCAACCGCAGCCCAAGCAGATTGCGCTGATCGGTGCGCGACCCGAGCTGAGCATCAGCCAGGAACGTGCCGCCGGCTTCAAACAGGCTCTGATCGACTTCAAGGGCGAAGTCCTGATCGAACACGGCGAGGCGTTCAGCCGCGACTGCGGTCGACAACTGATGGAAGAATTACTGCAACGCCTCGGCCATTTGCCGGATGCGTTGGTGACGACGTCCTACGTGCTGCTTCAAGGCGTGTTCGATGCCTTGCATGACTTCCCGCTGAAAACCCGCCCGTTGCGCCTCGGCACGTTTGGTGACACGCAGTTGCTGGACTTCCTGCCGCTGCCGGTCAACGCCATGGCCCAACAGCATCAATTGATCGCCGATAAAGCCCTGCAGCTGGCGCTTGCGGCGATTGAAGAGGCCCATTACCAACCCGGCGTGCAAGCCATCGCGCGGACCTTCAAACAGCGTATTCGCCAGGACTGAAACGTGGAGCTGATCGACAGCCACACTCATCTGGACTTCCCGGACTTCGACCCGGACCGTCAGGCGCTGCTGGCTCAATGCCGCGCCTTGGGTGTGAAGCGGATGGTGGTGCTGGGGGTTTATCAACGCAATTGGCAGCGGGTCTGGGACCTGGTGCAAAGCGATCCGGACCTGCATGCCGCGTTTGGCCTGCATCCGGCCTACCTCGATGAGCATCGTCCCGCTGACCTGACCGAGTTGGCGGACTGGCTGACGCGTCTGGCCGGCCATCGGCAACTGTGCGCCGTGGGCGAAATTGGCCTGGATTACTTTCTTCAGGACCTGGACCGCGAACGTCAGCAAGCGCTGTTTGAAGCACAACTGCAACTGGCGGCAGACTTCCAGTTGCCGGCGCTGCTGCATGTGCGGCGCAGCCATGCGGCGGTGATTGCGACCTTGAAACGCTTCAGACTCAAACGCGCCGGCATCATCCACGCCTTTGCCGGCAGCCAGGAAGAGGCCCGCGAATACCTCAAGCTCGGTTTCAAACTGGGATTGGGCGGTGCGGCAACCTGGCCACAAGCCTTGCGCATGCACAAAGTAATCGCTGGTTTGCCGCTGGAATCGGTGGTGCTGGAAACCGATTCACCGGACATGGCGCCCGCCATGTACCCCGGACAACGCAACAGCCCTGCTCACCTGCCGGCGATTTGCGCAGCACTGGCGCAGATCATGGCCATCAGCCCCGAGCAACTGGCCGCTGCCAGCACCGCCAACGCCTGCGAGCTGTTCAACTGGTAATAACTGACAGCACAACACACCACATTTATTCGTGGTGAGGCTTCAAACCCTGAACGCGCTGATCAAGTGCTTCAACTGCACCACTTGGGCCGAAAGTGCACGGCTGGCATGCTCGGTCTGGTGCGCACCTTCGGCGGTGCGCTCGCCGGCCCGGTTGATCTCGACAATGTTCTGGTCGATATCGTGGGCCACCGCGGTTTGCTGCTCGACTGCCGCGGCAATTTGCTGGTTCTGATCGACGATCATACCCACCGCGCCGAGGATGTTTTCCAGGGCTTGCTGGACCTTTTCCGACTGACCGACCGTGCCGCTGGCCATCTGGTGACTGACGCCCATGGCCTTCACGGCGGCGCCAACGCCAGCGTGCAGCCTGGTAATCATCTGCTCGATTTCTTCGGTCGATTGCTGGGTCCGTTTGGCCAGGGTGCGGACCTCATCGGCCACCACCGCAAAGCCACGTCCCTGCTCACCCGCACGGGCGGCCTCGATGGCCGCGTTGAGCGCCAGCAGGTTGGTCTGCTCGGCGATGCTCTTGATCACTTCCAGCACGCGACTGATGGACTGACTGTCGCTGGCCAGTTGATTGATCACCAGCACTGACGAGTCGATCTCGCTGGCCAGTTGCGCAATGCTGCCTTGTTGCGACTCGACCAAGCCGCGACCGCTAATGGTTTCATCGTTGACGCTGTGGGCGCTGCTGACGGCAGCCGCCGCACTGCGCGCAACTTCCTGAGCGGTGGCCGACATCTGGTTCATCGCCGTGGCGACTTGCTCGATCTGCATACGCTGACCGGCCACCGCCTGATTGCTCCGGGCCGACACCGTTTCCACCTGACTCGCCTGACGCTCCACTTCGTTGACGGTCTTGCCGACCAACTCGATCAGGTCATGGATCTTCGCCACGGTGCCATTGAAGACGTTGCCCAACTCACCCAACTCATCACGGCTGTGGGCGGTAAACGTGATGGTCATGTCACCGGCCGCCACCTTGTCCATGACTCCGCCGAGACGCTTGAGGGTGGTGCGGGTGGAGGCATAGAAGCCGCCATAGAGGTAAAAAATCAGCACGAACACCACCGACAGTGCCACCGCCTGCAGCACCATGTGCGTGCGGTTCTGTTCCAGGCGTTGCTGCAATTGAACGCCGAGAAACTTAAGCGCCGCGTCATTCAGTTGATAGGTCTTGTCCATCAGCCCGGTGACCTGATCGTAAAAACCCTGCCAGGGTTTATCGAGGGTATCGGCCACCACCACTTGCTCTTCAAACAGCTCGCTGGCCTGTTTGAGCGTGGCTTTACTGGCATTGGCCGAGGGCTCCAGCACCTCACGCGCCGCTTTGCCGGCCGCCAGTGCGTCCTGCAACTTCAAGGCGTATTCGGCCTGAAGCTTGTCGATCTGCGCCAGCAGTTCATCGAACCGGGTGCTCGAAGCAGAGTTGAGAAACCCCTGCCCCAGCGAGTAGGCCCCCATCGCCCGGCCCTCGCCGAGGGTTTGCGTCACACGCGGGGTAACGTTGGTGATCAGCTCACTCAATTGGCGCAGATCACTCTGGTTGTCACGACTCAGGCCGGCCTGGCTGGCGATGATCTGACTGAAAATCTGTGCGTTGCCGAGCAGTTTGCCAATCAGCGCACTTTTGCTTTGCACAGACGTCTCCGTTTGTTGAGCCTTGAACGCTGCAATCATTTCATCGCGCTTGCCATCAAAAACACTGACCTGCTCAGGATCATTGGTCGTCGCGGTCAGACTTTGCAGGCGTGCTAGCACGCTCTGCTCAAGGGCGCTGATTTTCGATTCGGTATCGCCCGCCTTGCCAGACTGGCCGAGGGTCGCGTTGATCTGTACCAGGTTGTTCAGGGTTTCCAGATCTCGCCGCAGCGTCAGGCCACTGCCCAGCAGGTCGAGGCTTTGCAACTCGACCTGGGTGCCCTGGAACTCGCGATACGAATCCCGAACCAGATAGAAATTGGTCACCAGCATGGGGAAGAAAAACAGCACGCTGATCAGGCTGAACTTCATGCCGAAGCTCAGGCGATTCATCAGCGCAACGGCGGGATAGAGCAAACTCTTCACGGACGTCCCCCTTTCATTTCTTATTTTTTTGGGCAGGCACGCAGATGCAGCAGATAGCCACTATGGCGCGCTGCTTCTGTATAGCTCAAATCGAAAGGGGGTTTTGTAACTTAAGGTTAACGACTCGAACGCGATCACTCAGGCCGGAAGAAAAACCTGTGGCGAGGGGGCTTGCCCCCGCTGGGGTGCAAAGCGCCCCTAAAATCGAAGTACGCGGTTCGTCAGGAGAAGTGAGTCAACCGGTTTTACGACTGCTCTGCAGCCGAACGGGGGCAAGCCCCCTCGCCACAAAAGCGTTCGCCACACAGCTGGATCAGGGCAGCACGGTCCAAATGGCAAACCCGGCATACCAGACCACCGCCGCTCGCAGCAGCAGTTCCCAGATCTGATCCAGGTTTTGAACCCCTTCAGGCCCCGCCACTGGTGCCGGAATCTCACCCGCTACCACGCCGACGTTCTCGATCAACTGCGCGGCGCTGATATTCCAGTTCAACAATTCATGGAGCATCACCCGGCTGACCGCGACGAAGTTACCGACCAAAGCAAAACTCGCTGCCAGCAAGCGCACCGGCAGCCAGTCAAAGGCATGTCGCAATTGTGCGGCGCGCTCGACCACCGCCGGGTTCTTGCCGTGCTCGGCCGCCAGGGCCAGCAAGCGATAACTCAGGGCCGCCACCGGACCGAGCAGGAAGTACCAGAAAATCACCGCAAAAAAACTCTGATAAGCCTGCCACAGCAAATGGGCTTGAACCTTCTGCAGCAATTGCTCGCCGCTGTCGGCGCAAATATCCAGGTCACGTTTGGCGACAAGCGCCGCCGCTTGCAGGTCTTCCCGGCGCCAGGCATCACGAAACGGTCCCAGGCCGCCGAGCAAATCACCACGGCCCAGGCTGTAAATCACCACCAGCAAGTGCACCGGCAGGGCCAACAAGCCATAGGCCACCGGCTCCAGTACCAGCAGCAAAAAGCCGAGTAACGCCACAGGGAAGAGCACCAGCAATGCCAGCACCAGCCAGGGCCGATTCGCAAGCTTCGGGCTGGCTTCATACTTGGCCAGCTCCCGCAGCCATCCACTGTCGCGCTGAACTTGATGACGCAAGGCCGAGAACTTCTCGATCCAGACCGCCAGCAGTAACACCAGAAAACTCATTGTGCTTCCCCTTTTTCCAGAGCCCCGCGATAGCGTGCCCAGTCGAACGCCGGTCCCGGATCAGTCTTGCGTCCGGGGGCGATATCGCTATGCCCCTGGATACGTGAATGGGTGATGGCTGTAAACGTAGACTGCAATTGGCGGGTCAGGGCAATCAGCGCGTGATATTGAGCCTCGGTGAACGGCAGATCGTCAGTGCCTTCAAGCTCGATGCCAAGGGAGAAATCGTTACACCCTTCACGCCCCTCGAACCGGGACACGCCTGCGTGCCACGCCCGATCAAGACAAGAGACAAACTGTGTGATCGCGCCGTCACGCTCGATCAGAAAATGCGCAGACACGCGCAAGTCGGCAATCCCTTCAAAGTAGGGGTGCTCGGTGACATCCAGGCGGTTCTGAAAAAATTCCTGCACCTTGCCCGTCGCGAACTGCGCCGGAGGCAGGCTGATATTGTGGATTACCAGCAAGGAGATTTCGCCCGTGGGGCGCGCATTGAAGTTGGGTGACGGGCAATGGCGCACGCCTTCAAACCAACCGCTCGCGGGGTCCAACTGCATACAGGCTCCTTCAATGACGGCTCTGACGGGCTCCAGTATGCCGTGATCACCCCTCAGGTTGCGATCACTTGCCGCAATTGAGGGGCGGCGAGAATGAATTCGAGGAGCATCGCGATCAGATTGATCACATCCTCGTCCGCTACCCCGACCACCCGAGAGTTGCCACTTTTGACGCTGACCCGGGTCAGCAACTGTTCAAGCTGATTGCGCAGGTCAAAATCATCCTGGGCGCCAGGGGCCGGCACGTATTGCTGCAAGTGCGAGAGCAGGCGCAGCAGATCGCGGGTCGAGATGGGCTGGCTCTGGGCGCTGGCTTCGAGGGTCGGCGCAACATTGTCGCGCACGGGGTACAGCAACGCCTGCAAGGTGGCGAAGACTTCTTGCACGCTTTTATCGTCGTGCGTGCTGTTGGATCTGACGCCCGACTCGCTGGACTCCGCATGAACACTGGCCGCCGCCCGGCCCGTGACACGACGTGCGGGGGCGGTCTTGAGTTCAGGCAGAACGCCAGTGGCGATCAGCAATTGGTTGGCTTGCGCATAGAGCTGATCGGCATCGCTGAGCACATAGCGTTCGAACAATTTGAGGATGATCAGCTTGACCTTGATCTCCACCCCCAGATTGCGTCCGGCCTGCAAAAAATACTCGCAGAGCATCGCCGGCCCCATGGGATTGCGCGAATCATCCAGGGGCTTGCCCAGCAGAGAGCTCAGGCGCGCGGTCAGCTGTCCAAGGGCAAAGCCGTCCCGGTTGAGCGCCTTGGCGACCATGGCTTCAAGCGCCGCTTGCCGCTCAGGCTGGTCATAGGGGAGTTCGATCGAAGGGTCTGGATTCATCGCCAACGGCAAGGCGGCGTGAGTCGGGTCGTACTGGATGAGGCCGGCAAAGGCCTCGAAGAAAAGCTCGTGAAAGCCGCGCTCGATGTTTTTGCGCTTGAGGCGCAAATCGCGCATGGCTTCAAAGAAGATGTTCTGCTCGACATTGGTCTGTGCCCGGTCAGCCATTTCGAACAAGGTGTCGTCGGCATTATCAAACATCTCCTGCAAACCAAGCCTGAGTTGTTGCGCAGCCTTGTCGCGAACCTGAAGCAGAATCACCGGCAGGCGGGCGAGCGGCGATGGATTCGCCTGACCGGTAGCGGCCTTGTGCAAAGGCACTACATTCCCGTCGTTGTGCATCCAAGCCTCCTGCAAAGGGGGGATTCCTCCATTCAATGTGAAGCGACAAACGCACACGGCCGGCTCACAACGCAATCGTGATGCACCGCGCTGCATTTCAAGTGTCGGGAAGCCAAAGAAACGTCAAGGCCATGACGTCAAACGCAAGGCGCGATTATCTGCAAAAGACCTCCCGAGTGCCAGCAGACTCTGCATCGGCCCATGAAACAGCGCCCGATCACAGATCGGCATGCAGGGGTAATGCGGGCGAGTCGACCAAGTACAGGTTTTAGAACCTGCTGAAAGTGCTGGGCGTCTTGGGTTCGCTTGCAGCATGGCCCTATAATCGAGCCACTTTGTTTGTGGAGCCCGTTATGCCGAATCTACGCCTCGCCGATTTGACCGCCGAAATCGAAGCCAACGTGCGCCGTGCGTTGCTTGAAGACATCGGCAGCGGCGACATCACCGCACAATTGATCCCGGCCGAACGCCTGGCCAAAGCCACGATCATTACCCGTGATGCGGCCGTCATCAGCGGCACCGCTTGGGTCGACGCGGTGTTCCGGCAACTGGACCCGCGCGTTGCGGTGCACTGGCAAGTGCGCGACGGTGAGCGCGTGAACCCCAATCAGGCGTTGTTTCACCTCGAAGGCCCCGCCCGTTCGCTGCTGACCGGCGAGCGTAGTGCGCTGAATTTTCTGCAACTGCTTTCCGCTGTCGCCACTCGTGCGCAATACCTGGCCGACTTCGTTGCCGATACTCAGGTGAAACTGCTGGATACCCGCAAAACCCTGCCTGGGCTGCGACTGGCGCAAAAGTACGCCGTGACCTGCGGCAGCTGCCACAACCACCGCATCGGCCTGTACGACGCTTTTCTGATCAAGGAAAACCACATCGCTGCCTGCGGGGGCATCCCCGAAGCCATCGCCGCCGCGCACAAGATCGCGCCGGGCAAACCGGTGGAGATTGAAGTGGAAAGCCTGGAGGAGCTCAAGGAGGCCCTGGCGGCGGGGGCCGATATCATCATGCTCGATGAGCTGAGCCTGGAGGACATGCGTGAAGCCGTGCGGCTGAATGCCGGCAAGGCGAAACTCGAGGCCAGCGGTGGCGTCAACGAAAGCACCTTGCGACCGATCGCCGAGACGGGCGTGGATTACATCTCGATTGGGGCGATGACCAAGGATGTGAAGGCCGTAGACCTGTCGATGCGCTTGAGTCTCTGACAAAAAGAAACGCCAGCCTCATGAGGCTGGCGTTGCTTTCAAACCACCAGATTGTTCATCTCGCAGTATTCTTCCCACTCGACGCCCAGCACCTCGGCTGCTTCCTTGTGCAACGCAAGGCGCGTCGCCTCGTATTCTTCCGGCGTTGAGGTGTACTTGAGCGTCAGCTCCCAAGGCTGCAAGCCCTGCGCTTCTGCCTCGTCCTCGAACGCCCACTGAATCTGATCTTTCTGATCGTCGGCGCTCAGGTTCTTGATCTCTTCCATCAGTTCCGGCGCATCAAGCATGTACTTCTTGAGGGCCTCTTCGTGTCTTTGTTCTTGAGTCATTTCGTTCACGGTCATGGCGTTCTCGCTGATCATGGGAATGGAAGATGGATCTGGATCATCAAGGATCTCTCTGACGCAGAAAACCGTTTGAAGCCCGGTTTATCTGGCCTTCAGAACCATTCGGGATCATCTGAAAACTGCTGGGCGATGCTCATGCAGGCACCGAATATAGGACGTTTGGCCCGCGAATTACACGGCTCTTTACATCTATTCCACAAAAAGTTTCACGCTGGGTGCGTCGAGAGCCTCGGGAACATAATTTCAAATCCAAAGTCATAGCGATGTGCCATATCGGTACTTCACAAGGAACCTCAGTGATGCGCAGTTTTTCGAAGCTTTCCTCTGTTCTGTCCGCCAGCGCAATGACCGCCCTGCTGGGTGTCCTGACTTTGCCAGGCACCGCAATGGCCAGCATTGAGCTGAGCAACAGCGGTCCGTCTTACGATGACAAACTCTCCGCCATCCACTATGAATACGGCAAGGACGTTCTGGTCAAAAGTGATTTCCGCATCGACGAACTGAAAAAGATGCAGGAAACCATCAACAACCAGACGCGCCAGATCGAAGAACTCAAGCGCAGCAGCGGTTCCAGCTCAAGCTCCAGCAGCAAGGAGATCGACGACCTCAAGAGCAAGGTCAAAGAGCAGGAACGTGATCTGGATAAGCTCGGTCGGCAGGTGGAAGACCTCAAGCGCAACAGCGGCTCCAGCTCCAGCTCGAACAGCAGCGAGATCTCGAACCTGAAACGGACCATCAGCGATCAGGATCGTGCGATGGATCAGCTCAAACGTACCGTCGAGGAGCTGAGTAGAAAGGTGAAATAACAGGGGGAAGTGGTGCCCGAGACAGGAATCGAACCTGCGACCTTCGCGTTACGAGTGCGCTGCTCTACCGGCTGAGCTACACGGGCGGTGGGCTAAAGCTAGCACTGAGTTTGGGGTCGGGCAACCTGGACAAGCGCCTCATTTTTCACGGATTTGCTCTGAGCCTCTGTAGCAGCTGGCTTCGCCAGCTGCTACAAGGGCGCATTTACTGCACACAGCAAAACGCCCCGAACCAGTCGGGGCGTTTGCTTGTTCAGCGCTTAAGCTGCGGGGTAATTAAACGCCCGAAGCCTTGGCTGCTGCTACGTCTTTGATGGACAGCTTGATACGGCCGCGGTTGTCCACGTCCAGTACCAGTACTTCCACTTCCTGGCCTTCTTTCAGGATGTCGGTCACTTTCTCAACGCGAGCGTCGCTCAGCATGGAGATGTGAACCAGACCGTCCTTGCCCGGCAGGATGTTGACGAATGCGCCGAAGTCGACGATGCGCTCAACTTTACCGACGTAGATCTTGCCGATTTCAGCTTCAGCGGTGATGCCCAGAACGCGCTGACGAGCGGCTTCAGCGGCTTCCTTGGTTTCGCCGAAGATCTTGATCGAGCCGTCGTCTTCAATGTCGATCGAAGCCTTGGTCTCTTCACAGATCGCACGAATGGTCGCGCCGCCTTTACCGATAACATCACGGATTTTGTCGGTGTCGATTTTCATCGCGATCATGGTCGGAGCATTTTCCGACAGCTCGGTACGCGACTGGGCAATGATCTGGTTCATCTGGCCGAGGATGTTCAGGCGCGCTTCCAGGGCTTGGCCCAGAGCGATTTCCATGATTTCTTCGGTGATGCCTTTGATCTTGATGTCCATCTGCAGCGCGGTAACACCTTTGGAGGTACCGGCTACTTTGAAGTCCATGTCGCCCAGGTGGTCTTCGTCACCCAGGATGTCGGTCAGGACGGCGAACTTCTCGCCTTCTTTAACCAGACCCATGGCGATACCGGCAACCGGCGCCTTCATCGGCACGCCAGCGTCCATCAGGGCCAGGGAAGCACCGCAAACCGACGCCATCGAGCTGGAACCGTTGGATTCGGTGATTTCCGATACCACACGGATGGTGTACGGGAACACGTCGGCAGCAGGCAGCATGGCCTGAACCGAACGACGGGCCAGACGGCCGTGACCGATTTCACGACGACCAGCGCCACCCATGCGACCACACTCGCCCACCGAGAACGGAGGGAAGTTGTAGTGCAGCATGAACGGGTCTTTTTTCTCGCCTTCCAGGGTGTCCAGCAGTTGTGCGTCACGGGCGGTGCCCAGAGTCGCGACGACCAGAGCCTGGGTTTCGCCACGGGTGAACAATGCCGAACCGTGGGTCTTCGGCAGAACGCCAACTTCGATGTTCAGCGGACGTACGGTGCGGGTGTCGCGGCCGTCGATACGCGGCTTGCCGTTAACGATGTTTTCGCGAACGGTACGGTATTCGATTTCACCGAAAGCTGCTTTGACTTCGCTGGACGAAGGCTGGCCTTCTTCACCGGACAGCTTGGCTACAACCTGGTCTTTCAGTTCACCCAGGCGAGCGTAACGGTCGGCCTTGACGGTGATGGTGTAAGCCTGGGAAATCGCGTCGCCGAACTCGGCACGGATAGCGCCCAGCAGTGCGGTGGCTTCAGGCTGAGGAGCCCAGGTCCAGGTTGGCTTGGCAGCTTCGGCAGCCAGTTCTTTAACAGCATTGATCACAACCTGGAACTCGTCGTGAGCAAACAGTACTGCGCCCAGCATCTGGTCTTCGGTCAGCTCTTTGGCTTCCGATTCAACCATCAATACCGCTTCCGAAGTACCGGCAACGACCATGTCCAGGCTCGATGCTTTCAGTTGTTCGTAAGTCGGGTTCAGCAGGTAGCCGGTGCTTTCGTGGAATGCAACGCGGGCAGCGCCGATCGGGCCATCGAAAGGAATGCCGGAGATCGCCAGCGCAGCCGAGGTACCGATCATCGCAGCGATGTCCGGATCGGTCTTCTTGCTGGTGGAAACGACGGTGCAGACAACCTGCACTTCGTTCATGAAACCTTCCGGGAACAGCGGACGGATCGGACGGTCGATCAGTCGGGAAGTCAGGGTTTCTTTCTCGGAAGGACGGCCTTCGCGCTTGAAGAAACCGCCAGGGATCTTACCGGCAGCGTAGGTTTTTTCCTGGTAGTGAACAGACAGGGGGAAGAAGCCCTTGCCTGGATCGGCTTGCTTGGCACCGACTACAGTCACCAATACGCTGACGTCGTCGTCAACGGTGACCAATACTGCGCCGGAGGCCTGACGGGCGATACGGCCAGTCTCGAGGGTAACGGTCGACTGACCGAACTGGAATTTTTTGATTACCGGGTTCACGGTGTCCTACCTTCTTTGTGGCTCTTGGGGGAACTGGTTTTCTTGCGAAATTCTTGGGCAATGCCGGGAATCGGCCCGACTTTGATTGTCCAGATAAAACTGTTGTCCAGATAAAACTTGAGGCTGGGAGCCTGCCATGCGCCGGCGGGAAACCCGCTGACGCACGACAGACAACCAACCTCTAGCGCAATCGCTTATTAGCGACGCAGACCCAGGCGAGCGATCAGAGCGCTGTAACGGCTCACGTCCTTGCCTTTCAGGTAGTCCAGCAGCTTGCGACGCTGGTTTACCATGCGGATCAGACCACGACGGGAGTGGTGATCTTTACCGTTGGCCTTGAAGTGACCTTGCAGTTTGTTGATGTTGTGGGTCAGCAGTGCAACTTGCACTTCTGGCGAACCAGTGTCACCAACAGCTTGCTGGTAGTCAGCTACGATTTGAGCTTTTTCTTGAACGTCGAGAGCCATGAGGCAATCCTTTTATCAGGAAACTGTTTCAAAGAAACAGCTTCAACAGGCCAGGGACAAATCCCTGTATCTAAAAATGAGTAGTGACCGTGCCTGTTAACAGCCACCCTCGTTCGGTCATTCTGACCGAATCAGTCGACGTGGCGCGATGCGCCCATCTTCGCTCACTTCACCGATACCGATGAAGCGACCATTGTGATCCTGTACGCGTACCATACCGAACTTCGGTGCATCCGGGGCGCGTACCGGCTGGCCGTTTAGCCAGTAGAACGAGCTGTGCTCCGAGAACTGCAACAGTGGCCAATCCAGCAAGCCGCTGTCCGATGGCATCAGGAAGCGATCAACCGCTTCGTTGCCGCCTTCGGCATGTACTGCTTCCAACTCTTCCAGCGTGACCGTCTGGGCCAGGCTGAACGGACCGGCCTGGGTACGTCGCAACTGCGCAACGTAAGCGCCACAACCGAGTGCTTCACCAATATCCTCCACGAGGGTGCGGATATAGGTGCCTTTACTGCAATCTACGGCGAAGCGCGCAGTATCACCTTCAAAGGCCAGCAATTCCAAGCGCGCAATAGTAACAGAACGCGGTTCGCGCTCCACCACTTCACCTGCACGCGCCAACTTGTACAACGGCTGACCGTCACGCTTGAGGGCTGAGTACATCGGCGGTATCTGACTGATTTGCCCACGAAATTTCGGCAAAACCGCTTCGATATCGGCGCGACAAACGGTCACCGGGCGCTCCTGCAAAACCTCACCTTCAGCGTCTGCCGTGGTGGTGGTCTTGCCCAATTGCGCCAGGGTTTCATAGCCCTTGTCGGAGTCGAGCAGGTATTGCGAGAACTTGGTCGCCTCACCGAAGCACAGCGGCAACACGCCGGTGGCCAACGGATCAAGACTGCCGGTGTGCCCGGCCTTCTCGGCATTGAGCAGCCAGCGAACCTTCTGCAAGGCCGCGTTGGAGGTGAACCCCAGCGGCTTGTCGAGCAGGATGATACCGCTGACGTTACGACGGATACGTTTGACCTGAGCCACCGATTACTCCTTGGTGTCTACGGGTTCTGCCGCAACCGGGTGCTGATTGTCTTCAGCCACGGCGCGTTCGATCAATGCCGACAGATGAGCGCCACGCACGACGCTTTCGTCGTAGTGGAAGTGCAGCTGAGGAACGCTGCGCAGCTTCATCTCGCGAGCCAACTGCATGCGCAGGAAACCGGCGGCCGAGTTCAACACCTTGATGCTTTGAGCGATATCGTCTGCGCTGTCCTGCCCCATCACGGTGATGAAAATCTTGGCGTGACCGACGTCACGGCTGACTTCAACAGCGGTAATGGTGACCAGGCCGACGCGCGGGTCTTTGACTTCACGACGGATCAGCTGTGCCAGCTCACGCTGCATCTGATCGCCGATACGTTGGGTACGGCTGTATTCTTTTGCCATGTCTTGTTACCTGTTACTGCCTCACGGTGAAACCCGTGTGGTCTGAAAGCGGCAAACGCCCGGCCTGACAGAAGCCAGACCGGGCGTTGCGTTTAGAGTCCGGGTGATGCGCCGTGCATTTGCATGCGGCTGCCCATCACGGCTCTTGAAGTGCGCGAGTTAGAGGCTGCGAGCAACCTGAACCTTCTCGAAGACTTCGATCTTGTCACCGACTTTGACGTCGTTGTAGCTCTTCACGCCGATACCGCATTCCATGCCGGCACGTACTTCGGAAGCGTCATCCTTGAAGCGGCGCAGGGACTCCAGCTCGCCTTCGAAGATAACGATGTCTTCACGCAGTACACGGATTGGACGGTTACGGTGCACAACACCTTCGATAACCATGCAACCGGCGATCGCGCCGAACTTCGGCGAACGGAACACGTCGCGGACTTCAGCGATACCCAGGATGTTCTCCCGAACGTCGCTGCCAAGCATACCGGTCAGGGCTTTCTTGACGTCTTCGATGATGTCGTAGATCACGTTGTAGTAACGCATATCCAGACCTTCCTGCTCGACGATCTTGCGAGCGCCAGCATCGGCACGCACGTTGAAGCCGAACAGTACAGCGTTGGAGGCCAGTGCCAGGTTGGCGTCGCTCTCGGTGATACCACCGACACCGCCACCGACTACACGCACTTGCACTTCGTCGTTACCCAGGCCGTTCAAGGCGCCGTTCAACGCTTCCAGCGAACCACGGACGTCGGATTTGAGGACGATGTTAAGCGTCTTCTTCTCTTCCTGGCCCATGTTCTCGAAGATGTTTTCCAGCTTGCCTGCGTGAGCACGAGCCAGTTTGACTTCACGGAACTTGCCTTGACGGAACAGAGCCACTTCACGGGCTTTCTTCTCGTCGGCAACCACGCTCATCTCGTCGCCAGCGTCCGGGGTACCGTCCAGGCCGAGAATCTCGACAGGGATGGAAGGACCGGCTTCCTTGATTGGCTTGCCGTTCTCGTCGAGCATGGCGCGAACGCGGCCATAGTTCGAACCGACCAACACCATGTCGCCTTGGCGCAGGGTGCCGTCCTGAACCAGAACGGTTGCAACCGGGCCACGACCTTTGTCGAGACGCGATTCAACCACGACACCACGGCCAGGAGCCGAAGGAGTCGCTTTCAGTTCGAGAACTTCAGCTTGCAGCAGAACAGCTTCGAGCAGCTCGTCTACACCGGTACCGACTTTCGCCGAAACCGATACGAACGGAGTGTCGCCGCCCCACTCTTCCGAGGTCACGCCGTGAACCGACAGTTCGCTACGGATGCGATCGAGATCGGCGCCCGGCTTGTCGATTTTGTTCACTGCAACAACCAGTGGAACACCAGCAGCCTTGGCGTGCTGTACGGCTTCAATGGTCTGCGGCATCACGCCGTCGTCCGCTGCAACCACCAGGATCACGATGTCGGTCGCCTTGGCACCACGAGCACGCATAGCGGTAAACGCGGCGTGACCCGGGGTATCGAGGAAGGTGACCATGCCGCGTTCGGTTTCAACGTGGTACGCACCGATGTGCTGGGTGATACCGCCGGCTTCGCCAGCCGCTACCTTGGCACGACGGATATAGTCGAGCAGCGAGGTCTTACCATGGTCAACGTGGCCCATTACGGTCACGACTGGCGCACGGGAGAAAGCCTCACCTTCAAACTTCAGGGACTCGGCCAGGGAATCTTCCAGGGCGGTGTCGCTGACCAGGGTCACTTTGTGGCCCAGCTCTTCAGCAACCAATTGAGCAGTTTCCTGGTCAAGTACCTGGTTGATGGTCGCTGGAGTACCCAGTTTGAACATGAACTTGATGATTTCAGCAGCCTTGACCGACATCTGCTGAGCGAGATCGCCAACAGTGATGGTTTCGCCGATCTTCACTTCGCGCACGACAGGGCCGGTTGGGCTCTGGAAACCGTGGGCGTTGCGTTTCTTCAGCTTGGCCTTGCCGCGACCACCACGACGGAAGCCATCGCTTTCTTCGTCGGTAGTCCGTGGAGCAACGCGTGGAGCAGGCGCCTTTTCCTTGACCGAAGCGCGATGTGGAGCGTTTTTGCGCTCACCATCACCCGCGCCACGACGATTGTTATCGTCGGCACGTGGTTTGTCCGGACGACGCTGTTCGTCGCGTTTGCGAGTGTCAGCCGCTGGCGCTGCTGCTACAACCGGTGCTTCACGCACTGGCTCGGCAACTGCGACAGGTGCTGCAACAGCTTCAGTAGAAGCAGATTGCACAGCAGCAGGCTGGCGACGCGCTTCTTCTTCGGCGCGACGCTTGGCTTCTTCTTCAGCCTTCTGACGTGCAGCATTTTCTACTGCGCGACGCTCTTCCAGTTCGCGTTTGCGCTCGGCTTCGATTTCTTCCGGGCTGCGCTGTACGAAGACTTTCTTCTTGCGTACTTCAACGCTGATGCTTTTGCTGCCAGCAACACGCAGGGTGCTGGTGGTTTTACGCTGCAACGTGATTTTGCGCGGTTCTTCCACTTTCGCCTTGTGGCTGCTTTTCAAGTGAGTCAGCAAAGACTGCTTCTCACTGTCGGTCACATGTTCCTCGGCGGCGGTGTGCGGCAGACCTGCCTCACGCATCTGCTGCAGCAGGCGCTCTACCGGTGTTTTGACCTCATCGGCCAGTTGTTTCACCGTGACTTGCGTCATGCACTTCTCTCCTCAGGCCGCGCCTATTACTCGAACCAATGGGCTCGGGCGGCCATGATCAACTTGCCGGCACGATCATCGTCAATGCCGTCGATGTCGAGCAGGTCGTCAATAGACTGCTCGGCCAGGTCTTCGCGGGTAATTACGCCGCGCACCGCCAGTTCCATCGCCAAATCCTTGTCCATACCCTCAAGCGAGAGCAGGTCTTCGGCCGGATGGGCGTCTGCCAGCTTTTCCTCAGTAGCGATGGCTTTAGTCAACAAACGATCCTTGGCCCGAGCGCGAAGCTCGTTGACGGTGTCTTCGTCAAAGCCATCGATGTTGAGCATTTCTTCCAACGGTACGTAGGCAATCTCTTCCAGGCTGGTAAAGCCCTCATCAACCAGCACCTGTGCCAGATCTTCGTCGACTTCCAGCTCGTCGATGAAGTTGCGCAGGATGTCGCCGGTTTCTGCTTGCTGTTTAGCCTGGATGTCCGATTCGGTCATCACGTTCAGGGTCCAGCCAGTCAACTGGCTAGCCAGACGCACGTTCTGACCACCGCGACCGATGGCCTGAGCCAGATTGTCTGCGCCAACGGCGATGTCCATTGCATGGGCATCTTCGTCAACGATAATTGCCGCAACCTCAGCCGGGGACATGGCGTTGATCACGAACTGCGCCGGGTTGTCGTCCCACAGGACGATATCCACACGCTCACCGCCCAATTCGCCCGATACCGCCTGGACGCGCGAACCGCGCATACCAATGCAAGCACCTTGCGGATCGATACGTTTGTCTTTGGAGCGAACCGCGATCTTGGCGCGCGAACCCGGGTCACGGGACGCAGCCATTACTTCGATCAGGCCTTCAGCGATTTCCGGCACTTCGATGCGGAACAACTCGATCAGCATTTCTGGCGCGGTACGCGACAGAATCAGCTGCGGGCCGCGGTTCTCGGTGCGGATTTCCTTGAGTAGTGCACGCAAGCGCACACCCACCCGGAAAGTTTCGCGAGAAATGATGTCTTCACGAGCCAGCAGCGCTTCAGCGTTGTTACCCAGATCAACGATCACGTTGTCGCGGGTTACTTTCTTCACGGTGCCGGAGATGATTTCTCCCAGACGCTCGCGGTAGGCATCAACGACTTGAGCGCGCTCGGCTTCGCGAACTTTCTGCACGATAACTTGCTTGGCAGTCTGCGCAGCAATGCGGCCGAATTCGATGGACTCGATTTTTTCTTCGACTACATCACCGACCTTCGCGCCAGGATGCGTTTCCTGAACCTTGCTCGGCCAGGTTTCAACAGCCGGATCATCCAGGTCTGCTTCTTCGACTACCGTCCAGCGACGGAAAGTTTCATAAGCACCGGTGTGGCGATTGATTTCCACACGCAGATCAACTTCGTCTTCAAAACGCTTTTTGGTAGCGGTGGCCAGAGCCAGCTCCAGCGCTTCAAAAATTACGTTTGCCGGTACGCCCTTTTCATTGGATACCGACTCAACAACCAGCAGTACTTCTTTGCTCATCGTACGCCTCGCCTTTCGCAAGCCATTGGATCCGCGGGATCCGCGTCTCAGTCAAAACTGGGAATAATGTTGGCCTTGTCGATCATATCGATCGGCAACAGGAACTCATGGTCTTCAACCTGCACCACGACGTCCTGCTCTTCTACACCGCGCAGAAGGCCCTGAAAGTTGCGTCGACCTTCGAAAGGCGAGCGCAGCTTGATCTTCACTTGGTCACCGGCAAACTTTGCAAACTGTTCAAGCGTGAACAGCGGGCGTTCCATGCCAGGCGAGGAAACTTCAAGGGTGTATTCAACGGAGATCGGATCTTCAACATCCAGCACACCGCTGATCTGACGGCTGACGATGGCACAATCGTCCACCAGCACACCGCCTTCTTTATCGATATAAACGCGCAACAGTGAGTGGCGACCTTGAGCCGAAAACTCAATACCCCAGCATTCATAGCCAAGGGCCACGACCACCGGGGCCAACAAGGCCTGCAACTGTTCTAGCTTGCTCGACACCTGAACCCCCTCGTGCATGTAAATGCATGCTATGCAAAATAAAAAAATGGGCGAAACGCCCATCCCTGAAACGCCGTTGAACAGCGGCGTTATAAAGTGTCCAGCTAACAAAAAGCCCCTGAAAAGGGGCTCCTGAAACTGGTTGCGGGGGCCGGATTTGAACCGACGACCTTCGGGTTATGAGCCCGACGAGCTACCAGACTGCTCCACCCCGCGACAAAGCTGGGGCGGAAGTATACGACCGATCCCTAACAGGGTCAATGTAACCTTCCACCTACAAGAAAGCCCGCAACAGCGGGCTCTCCTGATAATTGGTACCGAGAAGGGGACTCGAACCCCTACACCCTATGGGCACAACCACCTCAAGGTTGCGTGTCTACCAATTCCACCACCTCGGCAATACTACGTTTGAAACCCTTCTTACTTTTGCTCTTGAGCTGGAGGCACGTCAGTCGCATTGGTTGCCGACTTTTGCTCTTGAAGCACCGGGACATCATCAGAAGCCGGTTTTTGCTTTGGAACTTCCAACACTGCTGGGTTTGGCAAACCTACTTGAGTCAGCTGGTGAGCTTTCTCTTTAGCAAAGTAACCTAACCCTAAGCTGGTTATGAAGAAACCTGCGGCAAGTATAGCAGTAAACTTACTAAGAAAGGTAGAGGAACCTTGGCTTCCGAACACAGTATTTGAAGCACCTGCTCCGAAAGACGCGCCAGCGTCCGCACCTTTACCCTGCTGCAGCAATACGAGAGCAACTACGCCCAGTGCACCCAGCAGATGAAAAACGACTACGACTGTTTCCAGCATTTTTTCAGTTTCCCGCGGCGCGACAAATCGCACCGAACTCATCTGCATTCAGGGAAGCTCCACCAATGAGCCCCCCATCGATATCCGGCATGCCGAACAGTTCGACCGCATTGGCCGCCTTCACGCTGCCGCCGTATAGAAGCCGCACACCTTGTGCGACCTCAGAATTCTCTGCCGCCAACTGCGCACGAATGGCTGCATGCACATCCTGCGCCTGTTGCGGCGAAGCAGTCAGCCCGGTGCCAATGGCCCAGACCGGCTCGTAAGCGATTACTGCTTTTGCAAATACACCAACACCCAGCTCGTCGATGATGCTGCCCAGCTGATGCCCGACAACCTCAAGCGTTTTTCCGGCCTCACGCTGCTCAAGGGTTTCCCCTATGCACAACACCGGAATCAAGCCACATGCCTGCGCCGCTGCAAACTTGCGAATCAGCGTCTCATCACGCTCGCCGATGATCTGGCGACGCTCTGAGTGCCCAATGAGCACCAGGGAACAACCTGAATCCACCAACTGACTCGGCGCAATCTCACCGGTCAATGCACCTTGCATGGCTTCCACCGCAGAATTCTGCGCGCCGACCGAAATCGACGTACCTTCCAAGCCATCAATCACTTGATTGATATACAAGCAAGGCGGGAATACCGCGACCTCAACACCGCTCGGCAAGGCCAGATGACGAAGGCCGTTTATCAGCTCAGCGACGCTGGCGCGGGTACCGTGCATCTTCCAGTTACCAGCTACCATAGGGCGACGCATGCTGTACCTCGTCGGTCAAAGTGGGCGCAGATGTTACCCAACCACATCATTACTGGCAAGCCGAAATCAGGCAGAAACTTCAGCAACCAGTTTTGCCAGCTCCTCGGCGTAACCGCGAACCAGTGTTTCGTCCTCACCTTCGACCATGACCCGCACCAGCGGCTCTGTGCCAGACTTGCGCAACAACACGCGACCACGCCCAGCCATAGCCTTGGTGACGCGCTCGCTGACTTCTTTGACAGTCGCATGCTCGACCGGATTTTCGCCGCCGCCGAAACGCACATTGATCAATACCTGAGGACACTTGCGCAGTGCCTGACGCGATTGCGCAAGACCTTCGGAACGGCGCTTCAGAGACATCAACACCTGCAACGCAGCGATAATCGCGTCACCCGTGGTGGTATGACTGAAGCACACAACGTGACCGGAGTTTTCACCACCCACCAGCCAGTTACGCTCAAGCAGTTCGGCGATTACATAACGGTCACCGACGTTGGCCCGCACAAAAGGAATCCCCAGATCCGCCAGGGCCAGTTCCAGCCCCAGGTTACTCATCAAGGTTCCAACAACACCACCCTGCAACTTGCCACGCTCATGTAAGTCACGCGCGATGATGAACAACAATTCGTCGCCATCGACGATCGCGCCAGTGTGATCAACCATCAATACCCGGTCGCCATCACCATCGAAGGCAATGCCCAGATCTGCGTGCTCAGCCAATACGGCTGCCTGCAATTGCCCCATATGGGTGGAACCGCAATTGTGATTGATGTTCAGACCGTCAGGCTGAGCAGAAAGCACCGTCACCTGCGCACCCAGCTCACGGAAAACACTCGGAGCCACCTTATAGGTAGCACCGTGTGCGCAATCGATCACAATCTTCAAACCAGCGAAATTGGTGCCGGTTGGAACACTGCTTTTACAGAACTCTATATAACGACCTGAGGCATCGTTGATTCGCGAAACCTTGCCGATCTTGCTCGACTCAACCACGGTCATCGGCATATCGAGCAATTCTTCGATCATCAGCTCAACATCATCCGGCAGTTTCGTGCCTTGCCCAGAGAAGAACTTGATGCCGTTATCGTCATGAGGATTGTGCGAAGCGCTGATTACAATACCGGCCTCAGCATTGAAGGTGCGCGTCAAATAGGCGATAGCCGGAGTAGGCATCGGCCCCAGCAGCATGACATCAGCCCCGGCAGAGGTAAGCCCGGCCTCAAGCGCCGATTCGAACATATAACCAGAGATTCGAGTGTCCTTACCGACAAGAACCTTGCAAGCCCCCTTACTGCGAAAGGCCATGCCGGCAGCCCAACCAAGCTTGAGCATGAACTCAGGGGTAATCGGATATTCGCCGACCCGACCACGAATGCCGTCGGTGCCAAAATACTTCTTAGTCATAAGTGCTCCATCATTCTTATTCGGCTGACTCAACTGCTGCGATCATCCGCACCACATCGACTGTTTCGGCCACGTCATGCACCCGCAAGATGCGCGCACCCTTGACGACAGCCAACGCCGCGAGAGCCAGGCCGCCATGCAGCCGCTCTCCCACCGGGCGATTCAATGCCTGCCCGATCATGCTCTTTCGCGAAACCCCGACCAACAGGGGCCGTCCCAAGGCATGCAGGGCTTCCATATGCTTGAACAGACTCAAATTGTGCTGCAAGTTTTTCGCGAACCCGAAACCCGGATCAAGAATGATCCGTTCGGCCGGAATACCGACCGCAGCACACGACGCCATACGCTCGGCAAGAAACTCACCAACCTCTCTCGTCACGTCATCATAATGCGGGTTGTCCTGCATATCTCCCGGCTCACCGAGCATATGCATCAGGCACACCGGCAATCCGGTGGCTGCTGCTGCATCCAGCGCTCCGTCTCGACGCAGCGAACGCACGTCGTTGATCAGACCTGCTCCCAGGCGTGCAGTTTCACGCATGACCGCAGGTGTCGAGGTATCGACCGAGATAATAACGTCCAGTTCGCGATGAATACGCTCGACGATCGGCGCCACGCGCTCCAGCTCCTCAAGCGGCGAGACCGCCCGTGCGCCAGGCCGGGTCGACTCGCCACCTACATCAATGAGGGTCGCACCAGCAGCCGCCATCGCCTCAGCGTGTCGCAGAGCAGCATCGAGCTGACTGAAGCGACCACCGTCGGAGAAAGAATCGGGAGTGACATTGAGGATGCCCATGACATGCGCATGAGCCAAATCAAGAACCCGGTTACCGCAAGGCAACCGGGTTGAGGACTGTACAAGAGTCATTTCAAACCTTAGACGTCAGCGGCCGGGCCACCGATGGGAGTTTCCGGACGCTCTTCCTGTACGACAGGAGGAGTACCGGTACCACCCGACCAGTCACGAGGCTCACGCGGCGTGCGGCCAGCCATGATGTCATCGATCTGTTCGGCATCAATGGTTTCGTACTTCATCAGCGCATCGGCCATGGCATCGAGCTTGTCGCGGTTATCCGTCAAGATCTGCTTGGCCGTGCCGTAGCACTGGTCAATGATGCTGCGCACTTCCGAGTCGATCAGCTTGGCAGTCTCGCCCGAGAAGCTGGCGTGCTGACCACCGCCGCCGCGACCGAGGAACACTTCACCCTCTTCTTCGGCATACATCAAAGGACCGAGTTTTTCCGACAGACCCCACTTGGTGACCATGTTTCGTGCAATCTGGCTGGCACGCATGATGTCATTCGATGCACCCGTGGTCACGCCATCGAAGCCCAAGGTCATCTCCTCAGCAATACGGCCGCCGTACAGCGAGCAGATCTGGCTGATCAACGCACGCTTGGACAGACTGTAACGATCCTCTTCCGGCAGGAACATCGTCACACCCAACGCTCGGCCGCGCGGGATGATCGAGACCTTGTAGACCGGATCATGCTCGGGAACCACACGACCAACGATCGCGTGTCCCGCTTCGTGATAGGCAGTGTTCTGCTTTTCTTTTTCGGACATGACCATGGACTTGCGCTCAGCGCCCATCATGATCTTGTCTTTCGCCAGCTCGAACTCTTTCATCTCGACAACGCGCTTGCCGGTGCGGGCAGCAAATAGCGAAGCCTCGTTCACCAGGTTGGCCAGGTCGGCACCGGAAAAACCAGGCGTACCACGTGCGATAACCGCCGGAGCAACATCATCACCCATCGGCACTTTGCGCATGTGGACTTTCAGGATTTGCTCACGACCACGAATATCCGGCAGCCCTACGACAACCTGACGGTCGAAACGGCCCGGACGCAGCAGCGCAGGGTCAAGTACGTCAGGACGGTTGGTTGCGGCGATGACGATGATGCCGTCATTCATTTCGAAACCGTCCATCTCTACCAGCAACTGGTTGAGAGTCTGTTCACGCTCGTCGTGACCACCGCCCATGCCCGCACCACGATGGCGACCGACAGCGTCGATTTCATCGATGAAGATAATGCACGGAGCGTGTTTTTTCGCCTGCTCGAACATATCGCGAACACGGCTGGCACCCACACCAACGAACATTTCGACGAAGTCGGAACCGGAGATGGTGAAAAACGGCACCTTGGCTTCACCGGCAATGGCTTTGGCCAACAGGGTTTTACCGGTACCCGGTGGACCCACCATCAGCACACCGCGAGGAATACGCCCACCCAGGCGCTGGAACTTGCCCGGATCACGCAGGAACTCGACCAACTCACCCACTTCTTCCTTGGCTTCGTCGCAACCGGCAACGTCTGCCAGGGTAGTTTTCACCTGATCTTCGGAGAGCAGGCGCGCCTTGCTCTTGCCGAAGCTCATCGGTCCACCCTTGCCGCCGGCACCGCCCTGCATCTGCCGCATGAAGAACATGAAGACGGCGATGATCACCAGGATCGGGAAGCTGGCAACCAGGAGCTGAGTCCAGATGCTTTGCTGTTCAGGCTGCTTGCCTTCAACGACTACGTGGTTATCCACCAGGTCGCCGATCAGACCGTTGTCCTGAATGGCCGGACGAATGGTCTTGAAGCTGTCGCCATCATTGCGCTTGCCAGTAATGACATAGCCGTCCACGGCTACGCGCTCGACCTTGCCATCCTTGACCTGCTGGATGAAGTCGGAATAGTTGAGGGTCTGTGGCTCGTTAGGGCTGGAGAAGTTGTTCATCACCGTCACGAGGACAGCCGCGATGATCAACCACAGGATCAGATTCTTTGCCATATCGTTCAATTAACTACCCTCTGAAGCAAGCTCCGCTACTGGCGCGCGCTTCGCATGATATTCACCGGCCTAACTTACTACATTACCTACGGCTCTGGCAGGCGCCGTCTGTAACCCTTTGTGAAACAATGACTACACAATATTCGTTATACCGGCTCTGTAAAGCGATACAAAAAAACCTATCGCCCCCTTAGAAACGCTCAACGCTCTCGGAACCTTCAACACCGCGGAAACCGCGTCCCAGCAAGTACTGCTCGCGAGACCTGTCACGCGAAGACAAAGGCTTGCGCATCTGTACCTTGTCAAACAGCTTGCGGATTTCCTTGTGGTATTCATCGAAGCCTTCACCCTGGAAGACCTTGATCAAAAAATCACCACCTGGCCGTAAAACCCGACCGGCGAGATCCAGTGCCAACTCGCAGAGGAACATCGCCCGTGGCATATCTACAGCTGCCAATCCACTCATATTGGGGGCCATATCGGAAATCACAAGGTCTACCTGCGTATTTCCGACCGCCTCGAGGATCTGAGCCAGCACCGCATCTTCGGTAAAGTCGCCCTGAATGAAGGTCACATCGGGGATGCTGTCCATTTCCAGGATGTCGGAGGCGATCAAACGACCCTGACCACCAATCAGACGACTGGTCACTTGCGACCAGCCACCCGGCGCTGCACCGAGATCGATTACGGTCATGCCCGGACGGATCAGGCGATCCTTTTCCTGGATCTCCAGCAATTTGTAGCTGGCACGCGAACGATACCCGTCTTTTTGCGCCATTTTGACGTACGGGTCGTTGAAATGCTCTTTCAGCCAGTTAAGGCTAGTCTTGGAACGGGCCACGGGCCACCTCAAAAAAATAAACGAGTCGCGATTAACTGGGCGGTCCCGGACTCGCTCGGGTAAACTGGCCGCCGCTTTTTACAAGATCAGACGCAGGGGTCAGATTATGCCGCTCACTCAAGAGCAGAAGAAACAGTACAAGTCCATTGGCCACCATCTGAAACCAGTTTTGACTGTGGCTGACAACGGTTTGACTGAAGGTGTTTTAGCCGAACTGGAACGCGCATTGGGCGATCACGAGCTGATCAAGATCAAGCTCAGCATCCTCGATCGCGAATCGCGCCTGGCAGCCATTGCAGAACTGTGCAAGGCCGGCAAAGCGGATTTGGTGCAAGTCATCGGCAAGATGGCGCTGATTTACCGCAAGAACTTCAGCGTCAACAAGCAGTTGTCGAACGTTCATCGCTTCAAGTGATGATACGGGTCAAGGGTGTGCTTCGCGCACCCTGCCACCCCATCCCGGCACCGGCTGTAAAACCAGCAGCAACCCGGAAAAACCCAGCACAAGATAGCTGAACAACAACCAGTGCTGCGCCTGCGGCCAGTCGATTCGCACGACGAAGTACATCGCACTCGCGTATAGCGCCATCAACAGCAGTTGCCCGCGAATATCGCGCCATAGACTGACAAGGCCCTTGGCCTGAACCAGCACCAAAACCTGAAAAACCACGCACGCCGCTGAAAACCCGACCAGCAGCGCACTCAGCATGCTTGAAATTTCTTCGATCAGCAGCGGTGCCAGGCCAATACGGCTCAGCACCGGCAACAGACCGATGTGCAACAACCACAGGCCACCAACCCATAACATCTGAGTCAGTTGCCAAAGCATGGCGCCCGCACGAAGCAGGCGCTTGCCTTCAGATATGGCGGACTTCGACAATCTCGTACTCGATAACGCCGCCAGGCGTTTTGACCGCCACCACATCACCCTCTTCCTTGGCAATCAAGGCGCGAGCAAGTGGCGAACTGACGGAGATCTTGCCGAGTTTGAAGTCAGCCTCATCCTCGCCCACGATGTGGTAAGTGACACTTTCATCCGTTTCGACGTTGGCGATTTCAACGGTGGTACCGAAAATCACTTTGCCGGTGTGAGGAATGCTCGTGACATCGATGATCACCGCATTCTGCATGCGGCCTTCGATATCACGGATCCGCGCTTCGACCATACCCTGCTGCTCGCGAGCAGCGTGGTATTCGGCGTTTTCCTTCAAGTCACCTAACTCGCGAGCTGTACCGATGTCCTGGCTGAGCTTCGGACGGACGACCTTGGTCAGGTGAGCGTGTTCTTCTTCGAGGGCTTTCGCCCCCTTAACGGTCATTGGGTATTTGATCATGCCTTCAATCCTGCGTGTAGATCCTGCAAGCGGCGCACAGTCTTCTCGGGACCGAACTTCAGCGCTTCACAGATAGCTTCGCCAGCAGCAATGGTGGTAGTGCAGTAGATCTTGTGCTGCAAGGCATTACGACGAATGGAGTACGAATCAGCGATCGACTGACGACCTTCGGTGGTGTTGATTATCAACGTGACTTCGTCATTCTTGATCATGTCGACCACGTGCGGACGACCTTCGGTCACCTTGTTCACACGGCGCACTTTCAGGCCTGCAGCTTCGATCAGCTTGGCAGTACCGGCAGTGGCGACCACTTCGAAGCCCAAGTTGATCAGATCACGGGCTACGCCTGCAACCAGTGGCTTATCATCATCACGCACGCTGATGAAGGCAGTACCGCCGGTCGGCAGCACTTCGCTGGCACCCATCTGGGCTTTGGCAAAGGCTTCGCCGAAGGTGTCGCCCACGCCCATCACTTCACCGGTGGACTTCATTTCCGGGCCAAGGATCGGGTCAACGCCAGGGAACTTGGCGAATGGGAACACCGCCTCTTTCACGCTGTAGAAGTTAGGAATGATTTCTTTGGTGAAACCGATTTCCTTCAGGGTTTTACCGGCCATCACGCGAGCCGCGATCATTGCCAGGGAAACACCGATGCACTTGGACACGAAAGGTACGGTACGGGAAGCGCGCGGGTTGACTTCGATGACGTAGATGTCTTCGCCTTGCAGCGCCAACTGAACGTTCATCAGGCCGACCACGCCCAGCTCCAGGGCCATTTTCTTGACCTGCTCACGCATCTCGTCCTGGATATGCAAAGGCAGCGAGTACGGCGGCAGCGAGCACGCGGAGTCACCGGAGTGAACACCTGCCTGTTCGATGTGCTGCATGATCGCGCCGATCACCACGTCGGTGCCGTCGCAAACCGCATCCACGTCCATTTCGATGGCGCAGTTGAGGAAGTGGTCCAGCAGCACAGGGCTGTCGTTGGACACTTGAACCGCTTCACGCAGGTAGCGCTTGAGTTCTTCTTCTTCGTAGACGATTTCCATCGCACGACCGCCCAGTACGTAGGACGGACGCACCACCAGCGGGTAGCCGATCTTCGCGGCAGCACGAATGGCTTCATCTTCGCTGCGCACGGTGGCGTTTGGCGGCTGACGCAGGTTCAGGCGCTGGACCATCTGCTGGAAGCGCTCACGGTCTTCGGCGCGGTCGATTGCGTCAGGGCTGGTGCCGATGATCGGCACGCCAGCAGCTTCCAGGGCACGAGCCAGTTTTAGCGGAGTCTGGCCGCCGTACTGGACGATCACGCCTTTTGGTTTCTCGACGCGGACAATTTCCAGCACGTCTTCCAGGGTCACCGGCTCGAAGTACAGGCGATCGGAGGTGTCGTAGTCGGTGGATACGGTTTCCGGGTTGCAGTTGACCATGATGGTCTCGTACCCGTCATCGCGCAGGGCCAGTGCCGCGTGTACGCAGCAGTAGTCGAACTCGATGCCTTGACCGATACGGTTAGGACCGCCGCCCAGGATCATGATCTTGTCGCGACCCGATGGCGCGGCTTCGCACTCTTCTTCGTACGTCGAGTAGAGGTAAGCGGTGTCGGTGGCGAACTCGGCGGCGCAAGTGTCGACGCGCTTGTAGACCGGGAACACTTCAAGCTTGTGGCGATGGGCACGCAGGCTCTTCTCGGTCACACCCAGCAACTTGGCCAGGCGTTGATCGGAGAAACCCTTGCGCTTGAGGCGGAACATCATGTCGCGGTCGATGCTGGTCAGACCCAGGGTCTTGACCTTCTCTTCGTCCTTGATCAGATCTTCCATCTGCACCAGGAACCAAGGATCGATCATGGTCATGCCGAAGATATCTTCAACGCTCATGCCGGCGCGCATTGCGTCAGCCACGTACCAGATACGCTCGGCGCCCGGCACGGTCAGTTCGCGCTTGAGCACGCTCATGCTTTCCGGATTGCTCAGGTCGAGCTTCTCGTCCAGACCGCACACACCGACTTCCAGACCGCGCAGGGCTTTCTGCAGGGATTCCTGGAAGGTCCGGCCGATAGCCATGACTTCGCCAACCGACTTCATTTGAGTGGTCAGGCGGGCGTCGGCTTTCGGGAACTTCTCGAAAGCGAAGCGTGGCAGCTTGGTCACGACGTAGTCGATGGACGGCTCGAAAGACGCGGGGGTTTTACCGCCAGTGATGTCGTTCGACAGCTCATCCAGGGTGTAACCCACAGCCAGCTTGGCCGCGACCTTGGCAATCGGGAAACCGGTTGCTTTCGAAGCCAGCGCCGAGGAACGGGATACCCGCGGGTTCATCTCGATGACCACCATGCGGCCAGTGTTCGGGCAGATGCCGAACTGGACGTTGGAGCCACCGGTTTCCACGCCGATCTCGCGCAGTACCGCCAGGGAGGCGTTACGCAGGATCTGGTATTCCTTGTCGGTCAGGGTCTGTGCCGGAGCCACAGTGATCGAGTCACCGGTGTGCACGCCCATCGGGTCGAAGTTTTCGATCGAGCAGACGATGATGCAGTTGTCCTTCTTATCGCGGACAACCTCCATTTCGTACTCTTTCCAGCCAATCAGCGATTCGTCGATCAGCAGCTCTTTGGTCGGCGACAAGTCCAGACCGCGGGCGCAGATTTCTTCGAATTCTTCACGGTTGTAAGCGATACCGCCACCGGTACCGCCCATGGTGAAGGACGGGCGGATGATGCACGGGAAGCCGAGCTTCTCGAGGACCGCATTGGCCTCTTCCATGCTGTGGGCGATGCCGGAACGCGGGCAAGCCAGGCCGATGGATTTCATCGCCTTGTCGAAACGCGAACGGTCTTCAGCCTTGTCGATGGTGTCAGCATTGGCGCCGATCATCTCTACGCCGAACTTCTCCAGAATGCCTTCGCGCTCCAGGTCCAGGGCGCAGTTCAGAGCAGTCTGGCCGCCCATGGTCGGCAGCAGCGCGTCCGGACGCTCTTTCTCGATGATCTTGGCAACGGTCTGCCACTTGATCGGTTCGATGTAGGTGGCGTCGGCCATGGCCGGATCGGTCATGATGGTGGCCGGGTTGGAGTTCACCAGGATGACGCGGTAACCCTCTTCGCGCAGGGCTTTGCAAGCCTGGGCGCCGGAGTAGTCGAATTCGCAAGCCTGGCCGATCACGATCGGGCCAGCGCCGAGAATCAGGATGCTTTTAATGTCTGTACGTTTTGGCATGGGTAGTCACTCAAATCCGCAGGTCCGACGGCAATCCCCTAGGAGAAGCCGTCTTGATCAATCTCTGAAGCCCTTCAGGGACCGCCGGGTTACCGGGGCCACCCTCAGGGACTTCTCGCTACATGCTCAAGCCCGGCGATTAACGTCGCTTGGCCATCTCGTTGATGAAGCGATCGAACAGCGGCGCCACATCGTTCGGACCAGGACTGGCTTCAGGGTGACCCTGGAAGCTGAACGCGCTCTTGTCGGTACGCTCGATGCCTTGCAGGGTGCCGTCGAACAGCGATTTGTGGATCGCCCGAACGTTGCCTGGCAGAGTCGCTTCGTCTACCGCAAAACCGTGGTTCTGGCTGGTGATCATGACGACACCGGAATCCAGATCCTGAACCGGATGGTTGGCACCGTGGTGACCGTGGCCCATTTTCAGGGTCTTGGCGCCAGAGGCCAGGGCCAACAGTTGGTGGCCGAGGCAGATGCCGAACACCGGGATCTCGGTTTCAAGGATGTCCTTGATCGCCTGGATGGCGTAGTCGCAAGGCTCAGGGTCACCCGGGCCGTTGGACAGGAACACACCGTCCGGCTTCAGAGCCAGAACGTCAGCAGCCGGCGTTTGAGCTGGCACCACGGTCACGCGGCAACCGCGCTCGACCAGCATGCGCAGGATGTTGACCTTGACGCCGTAGTCGTAGGCAACCACGTGGTACGGCAGATCGGCAGCGTCGAGGGTCGCGTGGCTGTCGGTTTTCAGATCCCAGACAGTCGAGCGCCATTCGTACTGCTTCTTGGTGCTGACGACTTTCGCCAGATCCATGCCCTTCAGGCCCGGGAAGCCGCGCGCTGCTGCAATCGCAGCTTCGTCGGAGATGTTGTCGCCAGCCATGATGCAGCCGTTCTGCGCGCCTTTTTCACGCAGGATGCGTGTCAGGCGGCGGGTGTCGATACCGGCGATTGCCACAACGTTGTTGGCTTTCAGGTAGTCGGACAGGGACATCGTGTTACGCCAGTTGCTCGCAACCAGTGGCAGGTCACGAATAACCAGACCTGCAGACCAGACGCGGTCGGACTCGGCGTCTTCCGGCGTGGTGCCGGTGTTGCCGATGTGCGGGTAAGTCAGGGTAACGATCTGTTGGGCGTAGGAAGGATCGGTAAGGATTTCCTGATAGCCGGTCATGGCAGTGTTAAACACCACCTCACCAACGGTTTGACCGTCGGCTCCAATGGCTTCGCCGCGAAAAATGCTGCCATCAGCAAGGGCGAGTATGGCTGGCTTAGTCAAGAAGACCTCCCGTAAATAAAGCCTGAAAGGGCGATCGCAGGTTGCAAAAAAGCGGAGTGACGTATGGACACGTCACCCCGCTTCTTCACTGAATTATTCTGCGCGCTTTTAGTGGACACACTAAAGCTGTAGCTTACAGAAAAAGGCTTTTTTGGTCTACCGCCAATGAGCCTAAAAGGCCGGGGAATGCGACAGGACGTCGCTTGGCGGGATAAATCGGGCTCAAACGCTGTGTTTGAACCCGATTCCGGCTGCATCTTAACGCAGGTCGAGCACGTCTTGCATGTCGTAAAGACCCGGCTCACGACCATCCAGCCACAACGCGGCACGCACCGCGCCCTTGGCGAAGGTCATGCGACTGGACGCTTTATGGGTGATTTCCAGGCGCTCGCCCTCGCAGGCGAACAGCACCGTATGATCGCCGACCACATCACCGCCGCGAACCGTGGCGAAACCGATGGTTTCGCGCTCGCGCACACCGGTGTGGCCTTCGCGCCCATAGACCGCAACCTTCTGCAGATCACGATCCAGTGCGCTGGCGATCACCTCGCCCATGCGCAAAGCCGTACCTGAAGGCGCATCGATCTTGTTTCGATGATGGGCTTCGATGATTTCGATATCAGCATCATCACCCAACACACGAGCCGCCATATCGAGCAGCTTCAGCGACAGGTTCACGCCAACACTGAAATTGGCGGCAAAGACAATTGGAATGTCCTTGCCTGCCTCGGCCAGCAACTGCTTTTGCGCAGCATCCAGCCCCGTAGTGCCGATGACCATGGCCTTGCCCACCTTGCGGCAGAACGCCAGGTTTTTCAGCATGACCTCCGGGAGCGTGAAGTCGATCAACACATCGAACTCAGCCGCCACCATTTCCAGGTTACCGGACAGCGGCACACCAATCCGCCCCAGCGCGGCCAGCTCACCAGCATCCACGCCGATCAGCGTGCTGCCAGGGCGCACGATTGCCGCCGTCAGACCAGTGAGTGGTGCGCGTTGCTGCACCGCTTCGATCAGGATCTTGCCCATGCGCCCGGCAGCGCCCATCACAGCTATACGTCGCATGCCCGACTCCTTACAG
This sequence comes from Pseudomonas sp. GW822-FHT04C11, assembly GCF_058800905.1. Taxonomy (NCBI): domain Bacteria; kingdom Pseudomonadati; phylum Pseudomonadota; class Gammaproteobacteria; order Pseudomonadales; family Pseudomonadaceae; genus Pseudomonas; species Pseudomonas sp. GW822-FHT04C11. Next base: position 88,133 of record NZ_JBXAMS010000020.1, read on the forward strand.
ATCGCCGAAGAAGCGCTTCACGCCTTCGAACCAACCGGTGGTTTTCGGCGAATGGCTGTTGTCGTCCGCCAGGGAACTGCGGAACTCTTCCAGCAGTTCGCGCTGACGACGCCCCAGATTGACTGGAGTCTCGACCACCACACTGCACATCAGGTCGCCCGCGCCACCGCCACGAACCGGTGCCACGCCCTTGCCACGCACCCGGAACTGCTTGCCGGTCTGCGTGCCTTCAGGAATCTTCAGCCTGACCCGACCATCAAGAGTCGGAATCTCCAGCTCGCCGCCCAGCGCTGCATCGACGAAGCTGATCGGCACTTCGCAAAACAGATGCTTGCCGTCACGCTGGAAGATCGCGTGCTCGCGCACGTTGATCACCACGTACAGGTCGCCAGTCGGCCCACCTTGAGTCCCCGCCTCGCCTTCGCCAGACAGACGAATACGGTCGCCGGTATCAACGCCAGCCGGCACTTTCACCGACAGGGTCTTGTACTCTTCGACACGACCTTCGCCATTGCAGGAGTTGCATGGATCGGAAATGATCTTGCCCTGGCCATGGCAACGCGGGCAGGTTTGCTGCACCGAGAAGAAGCCTTGCTGCATGCGCACCTGACCGATACCGCCGCAGGTTGGGCACGTGACCGGCGCAGAACCTTTCTTAGCACCCGACCCGTCGCACGGCTTGCAGTTGACCAGTGTTGGAACACGGATATTCACGGTTGTGCCGCGCACCGCTTCTTCCAGGTTCAGCTCCAGGGTGTAGCGCAGATCGCTACCGCGCTGAGCACCGCCACGGGAACCGCCGCGACCACCACCGAAGAAGTCACTGAACACATCACCGAAGATATCGGAGAAGTTCTGACCACCAAAACCAGCACCGCCGCCACCCATGCTTGGGTCGACACCGGCATGACCGTACTGGTCGTACGCCGCGCGCTTGCTGGAATCGGACAGTACTTCGTAGGCCTCGTTGGCCTCCTTGAATTTTTCTTCCGACGCTTTGTCGTCAGGATTACGGTCCGGGTGGTGCTTCATTGCCAAGCGACGGTAGGCCTTTTTCAGGTCCGTTTCGCTCGTGCCACGCTCAACACCCAACACTTCGTAATAGTCACGCTTTGCCATAAGTCTTTGCACTCTTAAGGACGTTCGGCAAACCCCTCCTGAGCTTCGCCAAACTCGTTGAGCCCCAATACAGGCCCGGACCCAACTCACGTCAATTCAACGATCCTGGTCTTTGATTCGATGCGATACCTGTGGATCGGAAAGCAGGAGCATCCCCGTCCGCACCGCCAGCATCCGAACGCTGTCGCATGCTGTAAAAATTCGTCTACTCCAGACACGCCAACGCGGGAGCAAGCTCCCGCGCGGCGACATCCTACCAGTCACCGCACAAAGGCAGTCAACCGGCCGACCAACAACTTACTTGTGTTCTTTGACTTCTTCGAACTCAGCGTCGACAACGTCGTCAGCCTTCTCAGCTTTTTCAGCGTGCGGTGCCGCACCGTCAGCTGGCTGAGCCTGTTCTGCGTACATCTTCTGCGCCACTGGAGCGGAGACTTTCGACAGCTCTTCAACCTTGGCTTCGATAGCCGCCTTGTCGTCGCCTTTAACAGCGGCTTCCAGGGCAACCACGGCAGCTTCGATTGCGGTCTTCTCTTCAGCAGTCACTTTGTCGCCAGCGTCAGCGACCATTTTGCGCGTCGAGTGAACCAACGCGTCGCCCTGGTTACGGGCAGTGGCCAGCTCTTCGAACTTACGGTCTTCGTCAGCGTTGGTTTCAGCATCGCGAATCATCTGCTGAATTTCTTCCTCGGACAGACCGGAGTTGGCCTTGATCACGATCGACTGAGTCTTGCCGGTGGCCTTGTCTTTGGCGCCTACGTGCAGGATGCCGTTGGCGTCGATGTCGAAGGTCACTTCAATTTGTGGCACGCCACGTGGTGCTGGTGGAATCTCGGCCAGGTCGAACTTGCCCAGGGACTTGTTCTGCGCAGCTTGCTTGCGCTCACCTTGCAGCACGTGAATGGTCACTGCGCCCTGGTTGTCATCGGCAGTCGAGAACACTTGCGATTTCTTGGTAGGAATCGTGGTGTTTTTCTCGATCAGCGCAGTCATCACGCCACCCATGGTTTCGATACCCAGAGTCAGCGGGCTGACGTCGAGCAGCAGGACGTCTTTCACGTCACCGGCCAATACTGCACCCTGGATAGCAGCACCCATGGCAACGGCTTCGTCCGGGTTAACGTCTTTACGGGCTTCTTTACCGAAGAACTCGGTCACCAGTTTCTGAACCAGTGGCATACGGGTCTGACCGCCGACCAGGATCACGTCGTTGATCGCGCCAACGTCGATACCCGAGTCTTTCAGGGCAATGCGGCAAGGCTCAATGGTGCGTTGAACCAGGTCTTCAACCAGCGCTTCCAGCTTGGCGCGGGAGATTTTCACGTTCAAGTGCTTAGGACCGGTCGCATCTGCAGTGATGTACGGCAGGTTAACGTCGGTCTGCAGGCTCGAAGACAGCTCGATCTTGGCTTTCTCAGCGGCTTCTTTCAGGCGCTGCATGGCCAGCGGGTCACCTTTGAGGTTCATGCCGCTTTCTTTCTTGAATTCGTCAACGAGGTAGTCGATCAGACGAATGTCGAAGTCTTCACCGCCCAGGAAGGTGTCACCGTTGGTGGCCAACACTTCGAACTGGTGCTCGCCATCAACTTCGGCGATCTCGATTACGGAGACGTCGAAAGTACCGCCACCCAGGTCATAAACGATCACGGTGTGATCGCCCTTGGCCTTGTCCATACCGTAGGCCAGAGCGGCTGCGGTTGGTTCGTTGATGATGCGTTTTACGTCCAGGCCAGCAATACGGCCGGCGTCTTTGGTCGCCTGACGCTGACTGTCGTTGAAGTAGGCCGGAACGGTGATGACCGCTTCAGTCACAGTCTCGCCGAGGTAGTCTTCGGCGGTCTTCTTCATTTTTTTCAGGATTTCAGCCGAGATCTGTGGCGGCGACATTTTCTGGCCGTTCACTTCAACCCAAGCGTCGCCATTGTCAGCCTTGGCGATTTTGTAAGGGACCATCTTGATGTCTTTCTGTACGACTTCTTCGTCGAACTTACGACCGATCAGACGCTTCACCGCATACAGGGTGTTGTGCGGATTGGTCACAGCCTGACGCTTGGCCGACTGACCCACCAGGATCTCGCCATCGTTGGCATAAGCGATGATCGACGGCGTAGTACGCGCGCCTTCAGCGTTTTCGATAACTTTGGCTACGCCGTTTTCCAGCACGGAGACGCAGGAGTTGGTAGTCCCCAGGTCGATACCGATAATTTTGCCCATGTTCACTCTCCCGAAACTTTGGATTTGGTTGCCGCAGCGGTGGTGGCTAACTGCGGTAGCACTTAAACGCTTGACATCTAAATGGGGGCCTTACGGCGAATTTCAAGCCTGCTCGTCAATCGAAGGCGAAACCGGCGCCGGAGCCTTGCTGACCACGACCATGGCCGGGCGCAGCAGGCGACCGTTGAGCATGTAACCCTTCTGGAACACCTTGAGCACGCTGTTGGGCTCGACGTCTGCACTTTCCTGCATGGCCATCGCCTGATGATGTGCAGCGTTGAACGGCTCACCTTCAGGATCGATCGCTTCCAGCTGATAACGCTTCAGGGTGTCCTGGAACATTTTCAGGGTCAGCTGGATGCCTTCACGCATAGGGCGGATGCTTTCGTCGTCCGGGTTGGACAGCTCAAGACCACGCTCCAGGCTGTCGACTATCGGCAGCAAGTCGTTGGCGAACTTCTCTAACGCGAATTTGTGAGCTTTTTCTACATCCTGCTCAGCGCGACGGCGGACGTTCTGCAGATCGGCAGCAACACGCAAAGACTGATCCTGCGCGCCAGCCAGTTGCTCTTCGAGCACTTGTACACGAGCCGCCAGGTCTTCACCCGATGCTTCGGGAGCCTGATTGGCGTCTGGATTTTGCGTATCCAGCGTCTGTTCGTCAGCCATAGATTTCTCCTTTCAAAATCGTGCGCGAACTCGACTCGCGCTTCTGCCCCGGTATATGGGGTCGCAAATTCCAGGTTCAAGGGCTGCCGGAACTCTGAACGCTATTACCCTTACAAAACGACTGATTTAATATCCCGGGGGTTTTAAAAAAATCCATTTTCCAAGCAAATCGAGCTAAACACGGGCATTGTCAGCCAGAAACAAAACACTGTATAAATAACCAGACCTAAAGCCTGGGAGCGGCCTCTATGCTGGTGCACCTGTCCGTACATAACTACGCAATCGTTGAACATCTCGATCTGGAACTTGATCGCGGGATGAGCGTGATCACAGGGGAAACCGGTGCAGGCAAGTCGATCATGCTCGACGCCCTGGGCCTGACCCTGGGCGATCGCGCCGACAGCGGCGTGGTTCGCCCAGGCGCCGAGAAGGCCGACATCCTGGCCACATTCGACCTGGCCGATATTCCGGAAGCCAGTACCTGGCTGGCCGAGCGCGACCTCGATACCGACGGCCCATGCATCCTGCGCAGGGTGATTACCGCCGAGGGTCGCTCGCGTGGCTACATCAATGGCAGCCCCTGCCCGCTGGGCGACCTTAAAGCCCTTGGCGAACTGCTGATCGATATCCACAGCCAGCATGAACACCAATCGCTGCTGAAAACCGACACGCACCGTCGGCTGCTCGACGAATATGCCGGCGCCACGGACCTCGCCCGCCAGGTGCAACTGGCCGCCCAGCGCTGGCGCCAGACCCGCCAGGAGCTGGAGCGCCTCTCCAACTCCGGCGACGAGCAGCGCGCTCGCCACCAATTGCTCAGCTACCAACTCGAAGAGCTGGAAAACCTCGGCCTCGGCGAGAGCGAGCTGGAGCAACTGGAGCAGGAACACAAAAACCTGACCAACGCCGAAACCTTGCTGGGGATTTGCCGACAAGTGGTCGAGCAGTGCAGCGAAAGCGATTCCGGCAATGTACTGAATGCCCTGACGGCCAGCCTCAATCGCCTGTCGAGCGTGAACAATTCGGTCGGCGCCCTCGGCGAAGCAACCAACCTGCTGACCAGCGCGCAGATTCAGGTGGAAGAAGCTGTCGGCGAACTGAACCGTTTTCTCGACCATTTCGATGCCGATCCGGCACGCCTCCAGCAACTCGAAGAACGCCTGGATTCGATCTACACCCTGGCGCGCAAACACCGGATTCAGCCCACCGAAGTCGCAGAACTTCAGCAAAGGCTGCTGGACGAAATCGAGACACTGAATGCCAACGACGAGTCCATCGAACGACTGAGCGAAGAGCTGGGTGCATTCGCCCGGCATTACCAGGAAAAAGCCCGGGAGCTGAGCGATCTGCGTCATCAGGCTTCGACCAGCCTGGCCAATGCCGTCGAACAGGAAATTCAACGCCTGGGCATGCCCGGCGGCCGCTTCACCATTGAGCTACGCCCCAACACCAGCACTGAACTGCTGCCCAACGGCCTCGAGCAGGTGGAACTGCTGGTCAGCGCCAACCCAGGGCAACCGCTCAAGGCACTGGCCAAAGTCGCATCGGGGGGTGAGTTGTCACGAATCAGCCTGGCCATCCAGGTGATCACCGCACAAACCTCGCGAGTGCCAACACTGGTGTTCGACGAAGTGGACGTCGGGATTGGCGGCCCGACAGCGGAAATTGTCGGCCAGCTCTTGCGCCGCCTCGGAGAGCGCGGACAGGTGCTGACCGTCACTCACTTGCCCCAAGTAGCCTCCCAGGGCCATCAGCATCTATTTGTCCACAAGGTGCGCGGTGACGATGCCACGCACACCGCGGTGTCCAAGCTGAGTAAAAACGAGCGTATTGAAGAAGTGGCGCGAATGCTGGGAGGAATCGACCTGACCAAGGAGTCCCTGGCCCACGCAAAGAAAATGGTCGTGACGGCAAAAATCTGAAGTCACCAGACAGCACGAAGGCGACCCTTGGGTCGCCTTCGTTCGTATCGCGGACCAGAAATCCGCGCGACATGCTTACTTTTTCTTACGTACGTACAGCACCAGGTTGTGATCCACCAACTCGAAGCCGTGCTTCTCGACGATTGCCTTCTGAAGCTTTTCGATTTCTTCCTCGAAGAACTCGATCACTTCACCGTTCTCCACGTTAACCATATGGTCGTGGTGACCGCCGTCCGCCAGTTCGAAGACCGCGTGACCGCCGTCGAAATTGTGACGGACCACCAGACCAGCCGCTTCGAATTGGGTCAGTACACGGTAAACCGTGGCCAGACCGACATCCTCGCCAGCTTCCATCAGCGCCTTGTAAACATCTTCAGCACTCATGTGACGTTGCTCGGCGGAATCGAGCATTTGCAGAATTTTGACCCGTGGCAGGGTCACTTTAAGGCCGGCTTTGCGTAGTTCGCTATTTTCAACCATGGTCAGCTTTCTCGCGATGCTGCTTCGCAGCTACTCTTAATGCGGGTATGATCGGCGTTTACGTTGTCCCAGCCAAGATAGTGGAAGTCGCCCACCGATGCAAAACACCAAGCTCTTGCTAACCAGTTTCACCTTTGTGGGACTGCTCGCACTCGCCGGTTGTTCATTCCCCGGGGTTTACAAAATCGACATCCAGCAGGGCAATGTCGTCACGCAGGACATGATAGACCAGTTACGCCCGGGAATGACCCGTCGGCAAGTACGGTTTATCATGGGCAACCCTCTGCTGACCGACACGTTCCATGCCGATCGCTGGGATTACTTGTATAGCCTGCAGCCAGGCGGCGGTGAACGCCAACAGGAACGCATCAGCGTTATCTTCAACCCTAACGACCAGCTTGTCAGCCTGTCGGGTGATTTCATGCCTGGCGTGAGCCGTGACGAAGCGATTCTCGGCAAGAACAGCGGCACCACCGTAACCGCCCCTGCTGAAAACGCCGAGAAGCCAAAGCCAGAGAAACCGGTAAAACCAGGTTCGCTGCTGGACCAGATCCAGAAGGACGTCGACAAGGTCGAAACCGTTCCGGTCCCGACGCCAACACCGTTGGACACATCGCCGCAATAAATTGCGACACAACAAAAAGCCCGGCATGCCGGGCTTTTTGTTACCTGTCATTTGGGAAATCTACTGATCCCGGGCCTTGGCCTGCGCCGCAGCCTTGGCCGCACGTAACCGACGAACCTCTTTTGGATCCGCCAGCAACGCTCGATAAATCTCGATGCGGTCACCCGGACGGACCTGATGATGCTCGGGATCGGCAATCACCTTGCCGAAAATCCCTACCGGACACGTAGCCAGATCCAACTCGGGGAATTGCTCGACGATGCCTGATTCAGCCAATGCAGCTCGCAGAGTAGTGCCCACAGGCACCGCCACCTTGAGCAACATCTGGCGATCGACGGCGGCATACACCACTTCGACGTCAATCACCGGCTTAACCATGCAACTGCTTGGCGCGCTGACAGAACGCGTCCACCAACGTGTTAGCCGCCTGATTGAACAACGGTCCCAGGGTCGCCCGAACAATCGGCCCGGCATAATCGAACGACAGGTCCAGGCTGATCTTGCAGGCTTTCTCGCCCAATGCCTTGAACACCCAAACACCATGCAACTGATTGAACGGCCCCTCTTCGAGATGCATCTCGATCGAAGACCCGGCCACCAGCGTATTGCGCGTCACAAAGTGCTGGCTTAACCCACCCTTGGCCACGCCTACGCTTGCACGCATGTGCACGGCAGAGCTTTCCAGCACTTCAGCCTCGGAACACCAAGGCAAAAATTCCGGATAGCGCGCCACGTCATTGACCAGGTCATACAGCGCTTGTGCCGGATACGGCAACAGGGCCGAACGTTGAATATGTGTCGTCATGTCAGCGTCACTTCCACAGCTGGGCGGCAAACACTACAAGAATGCCGATTGGCGCCACATAGCGCATCAAGAACAATGTCAGAGCAAACAATGCCGGGCTGCGCATCGACAGTTCGTCGCGCACCGCTTCACGGCCCATCACCCAACCTGCAAACACCACAAAGCACAAACCACCGAGCGGCAACATGATCCGCGAGGTGAAGAAATCGATCACACCAAAGAAATCCAGACCATTTTGCGCCCCCCACTGGTAGAGGTGAAACGCACCGCCATCATTCACGAAAAACTTGGCCTGCTTCCAGATATTGAAGGAAAACACCGTTCCCAAGCCAACAAACCAGCAACTGAATGCCAGCCAGAACGTCACCCAGCCACGACGGATGTTGGTCCGCTCAACCAGGTAGGCCACCATCGGCTCCAGCAAGGAAATCGCCGAACTCCAGGCCGCAATCGCCACCAGCACGAAAAACACCACCCCCATCAACTGGCCGAATGCGACGTTACCAAAGGCAAACGGCAGGCTGACAAACATCAATCCTGGCCCTTCGCTTGGGTTCAGACCGGCAGCAAACACAATCGGAAACAACGCCAGGCCGGCCAGCAACGAAACAAAGGTATCCAGTAACGCAACGCCGACGATGGTCCCGGAAATCGACGAATGCTTAGGCATATAAGCACCGTAGATCATGATCGAGCCCACACCGACGCTCAGGGAAAAAAACGCATGCCCCATGGCCGGCAGCAAGCCGTCCAGCAACTTGTCCGGGTTGAAGTCGAACATGAAATGCACGCCTTCCATGAAGTGCCCGGTGGTCAGGCTGTAGCCCAACAGAATCACCAGCATCACGAACAGCAACGGCATCATGATCCGCAGGCTGCGCTCAAGCCCCGCGACGACGCCTTTGGCGATAACGAATGCCGACAGCAACATGAAGAGGGTATGCCACAGCGTCAGACGCCAAGGGTCGGCGATCACCCCGCCAAAATAGGCGCCGACCTGATCGGCCGTCACGCCCTGGAAATCACCGCGCCCCATATCAATGATGTAATCCAGCGACCAGCCGCCCACCACACTATAGAAAGACAGGATCAGCAGCGCCGTAATCATCCCGGCAAACGCGCCCCAGGACCATTTCGCCGAATGCCCGGCTTCAAGCGCCAGAACCTTCAAGGCATTTGCCGGACTTTGCCGGGCACGACGACCGATCAGGGTTTCGGCCAGCATCACCGGCACGCCGATCAGCGCAATACACGCCAGAAACACCAACACAAACGCGCCGCCGCCATAGACGCCGACCATGTAGGGAAACTTCCAGATACTACCCAGCCCCACGGCTGAACCGGTCGCAGCGAGTATGAAAACCCAACGGCTAGCCCAACTACCGTGGACTGAAACCTTGTCTGACGACATCCTGAACACGCCCAACCGATCAAAAAAGAGGGCGCATTGTCCGGGATTCACTCAATGCGCTCAAGCACGCAGGTTCACCGTAGCCGACTCGCGCGCAACTCCCTATAATGCCGCCCCTATGGCTAAACAGAAGAAACACCCCGAAGGGACCATCGCGCAGAATAAAAAGGCGCGACACGATTACTTCATCGAACATCGATTCGAGGCTGGCATGGTCCTGGCCGGCTGGGAAGTAAAGAGTCTGCGTGCAGGCAAGGCACAACTGGTCGACAGTTATGTGCTACTCAAGGATGGCGAGGCGTGGCTGCTCGGCAGTCACATCACTCCGCTGACCACCGCCAGCACCCACGTCATCGCCGACCCGACGCGCACGCGCAAACTGCTGCTCAACCAGCGCGAGCTGGAGAAGCTGTTTGCCGCCGTGCAACAGAAGGGTTACGCCTGCGTCTGCCTGTCGTTGTACTGGAGTAAGCACTTGATCAAGTGCGAGATCGCTCTGGGCAAGGGCAAGAAGGAATACGACAAGCGTGATACCGAGCGCGAACGCGATGCCGGTCGCGAGTTGCAGCGCGCGGTGCGGAACAAGGGCAAGGAAGATTAATCTTCCAGCCTGAACGCGACCACTGTGGCGAGGGAGCTTGCTCCCGCAGGCCGGCCCGCGCTCGGGCGAAGCAGTCGTAAACCGGTAAACATATTCCGTCTGCGCGATTGTAATGACTGGCTTGAGGGCCGCTTCGCATCCCAGCGGGAGCAAGCTCCCTCGCCACACAAAATCCACTCACACAGCTACATCCCCTTGCGCCGCTCCGCCCGAGCCATGCGCTGCATTTCCTGACGCACTTCTTCGAGCACTTCCTGCACATACAAAATGTGTCGACTGGAAATTTCTCGCGCCTGCTCTGCACGCCCTTCGATAATCGCCTGATACAACTCCCGGTGCTGACTGATCAGCATGTCGCGGGTTTCGACGCGCTGCTTGTACATGCCACCGATGTTGGTCACCACGTTGCGCTTGAGCAGATCGAACAGCCCGCGAATAGTGTGCAACAGCACCGCGTTGTGACTGGCTTCGGCAATGGCCAGGTGAAAGTTCGCATCCGCCGCCCCCTCTTCCGCACGACTCACCTGATCATGCCGCGAGTAGCAATCCTGCAACTCTTCGAATGCCGCAGTCAGTCGCTCACGATCAACATCCGTCGCGCGCAATGCAGCGTAATAAGCGCATGAAGCTTCCAGCGTATGGCGAAACTCCAGCAGATCACGCTGGGCTTCGGGGTTGCTTTCCAGCAGATGCAGCAGCGGATCACTGAAGGTTGAACCGAGTGATTCAACCACATAGTTGCCGCCGCCCTGGCGACTGACCAGCAGCCCCTTGGCCGCCAGTTTCTGGATCGCCTCACGCAATGAAGGGCGCGATACACCGAACTGCTCAGCCAGAGCGCGCTCCGCCGGCAATCGCTCACCGGACTTCAGCGTGCCCTCCAGGATCATCCCTTCGAGCCGCTCGACAATATCGTCAGACAAACGGCGCTGACGAATCTGATCAAACCCCATAACTCATTCTCCACGATCCCGACGGCTCGCCGGGCTCTCTATTCTGGCCTATTGGCGTCGTGCCAGCACCTACCAGACGGCGTTTGATCGAACAGATCAGATGACCTCTGCACCGCTCATTCGACAAAAGTTTCAGGGCGGCAAATTGACACACCACACCCAAGGCTTTTACCCTAGCCAACAGCGATTGTAAATTGGTATTACCAATTAACCAAGAACGCTGACCAGTGCCTGACCAACAACAATTAGGGGCCACCCCATATGCAAACCTGGCAACAGCTCTACAGCCCGCTCGGCAGCCTCGGCTTGTCCGCACTCGCGGCCGTTATCCCCATCGTATTTTTCTTCCTCGCTATGGCCGTGTTTCGCCTCAAAGGACACGTCGCCGGGAGCATCACCCTGGCGCTGTCGATTCTGGTGGCGATCTTTGCCTTCAAGATGCCCGTCGACATGGCCTTCGCTGCTGCCGGCTATGGATTTGCCTACGGACTGTGGCCGATTGCCTGGATCATCGTGGCCGCGGTGTTCCTCTATAAACTGACGGTCAAGAGCGGACAGTTCGAAGTGATCCGCAGCTCAGTGCTGTCGATTACCGACGACCAACGCCTGCAAGTGCTGCTGATCGGCTTTTGCTTCGGCGCGTTCCTGGAAGGTGCCGCCGGATTCGGCGCGCCGGTAGCGATTACCGCCGCGCTGCTGGTAGGACTGGGCTTCAACCCGTTGTACGCCGCCGGCCTGTGCCTGATTGCCAACACTGCGCCGGTAGCCTTCGGCGCACTGGGGATTCCGATCATCGTGGCCGGGCAAGTAACCGGTATCGACGCGTTCAAGATCGGCGCCATGGCGGGTCGCCAACTGCCACTGCTGTCAGTGTTCGTGCCATTCTGGCTGGTGTTCATGATGGACGGGCTGCGCGGCGTCAAAGAGACCTGGCCGGCAGCGTTGGTGGCGGGCTTGAGCTTTGCCGTGACCCAGTTCTTCACCTCGAACTTCATTGGCCCGGAGCTGCCCGACATCACCTCGGCACTGGTCAGCCTGGTTTCCCTGACCCTGTTCCTCAAGGTCTGGCAGCCCAAGCGCTCGTTCGCCGAAGCGACCGCCAGCGTCGGTGCCGCAACCGTGAGAAGCGCCGGCGGCTTCGGTCAACCGCGTACGACCCAGCCTTCGCCGTACAGCTTCGGCGAGATCTTCAAGGCCTGGTCGCCGTTCCTGATCCTCACCGCGTTGGTGACCATTTGGACCCTCAAGCCCTTCAAGGCAATGTTCGCCGCCGGCGGTTCGATGTACAGCTGGGTGTTCAACTTCGCCATCCCGCACCTGGACCAACTGGTGATCAAGACGGCCCCGATCGTAGCCGCCCCGACTGCGATTCCTGCAGTGTTCAAACTTGATCCGATTTCGGCGACCGGCACGGCGATTTTCTTCTCCGCACTGATCTCGATGCTGATCCTGAAGATCAACTTCAAAATTGGTCTTACCACTTTGAAAGAAACCTTCTTTGAACTGCGCTGGCCTATTTTGTCGATCGGCATGGTGCTGGCCTTCGCCTTCGTCACCAACTATTCGGGCATGTCATCGACCATGGCGCTGGTACTGGCAGCCACCGGCGCGGCCTTCCCGTTCTTCTCGCCATTCCTTGGCTGGCTGGGCGTGTTCCTGACCGGTTCGGACACCTCGTCCAACGCGCTGTTCAGCTCGTTGCAAGCGACCACCGCACACCAGATCGGCGTCAACGACGTGCTGTTGGTGGCAGCGAACACCAGTGGTGGCGTGACCGGCAAGATGATCTCGCCACAATCGATCGCCGTGGCCTGCGCCGCGACTGGCCTGGTGGGCAAGGAATCCGACCTGTTCCGCTTCACCCTCAAGCACAGCCTATTCTTTGCCACTATCGTCGGCCTGATCACACTGGCCCAAGCCTACTGGTTTACCGGCATGCTGGTGCACTAAGACTACGAGCAACACAGAAAGAACCGACGCCGGACTTTAACTCCGGCGTCAGCGACTCACCACCCGGTCTGCAAGGCTGCTGAAAGCTTCCCGCTTTATAGTCAGCAGCCTCAGCGGACGGATAACCGGGCCCACCCGGAGACACGCCTGATGAGCGAGCTTTTTTACAACGCTGTGCCGAACGCGACCCGTGTCGCCCCGCCACTGCCTGAACCGCGCCAGTACCCCAGCGAGAAACCGCAGCGGGTCTACCTGTTCGGCACGTGTGTGGTCGACCTGTTTTATCCCGACGCCGGGATGGACGCGATTCACTTGCTCGAACGCGAAGGCATTCGCGTGGAGTACCCGCAAGGGCAAAGCTGCTGCGGACAACCGGCCTACACCTCGGGTTACACCGAACAGGCCCGGACCGTAGCGCGCTCGCAACTGGCGCTGTTTGCCGGGGATTATCCGGTGGTGGTGCCTTCAGGCTCCTGCGCGGGCATGCTGCGTGAACATTACGCCGACTTGTTCAAGGACGAGCCGGACACCTTGAAACAGGTCCAGGCCCTTGCAGCACGGACTTATGAGCTGGCCGAGTTTCTGCTGTTCGTCTGCAAGGTGCAGCTCAAGGACAGCGGCAAGCCGGTCAAAGTGGCGTTGCACACCTCGTGCTCGGCACGGCGGGAGATGAACACCCACTTGCATGGTCGCGAGTTGTTGTCGCAGCTGAGCAACGTGAAGCGGGTCGACCACGATCACGAAAGTGAATGCTGTGGCTTTGGTGGGACATTCAGCGTCCGAATGCCAGACATTTCCGGTGCAATGGTCGCTGACAAGACCAAAGCCCTGAAGGAATCCGGCGCACACACGGTGCTGAGCGCCGACTGCGGCTGTTTGATGAACATCAACGGCTCGTTGGAAAAACAGAACGAAGCGTTACGCGGCCAACATCTGGCCAGCTTCCTCTGGCAGCGTACCGGAGGTGCAAAATGAGCACTTCCACGCTGATTCCAACGGTGGCGGTTGAAGAAGATTTTCGCACCCGGGCTCACGAGGCGTTGGGTGACAAGCAACTGCGAAACAACTTTCGCAGTGCAATGGATTCACTGATGGCAAAGCGGGCAGCGTCCTTCAGCGATGCCTTCGAGCGAGAACACTTACGCGCACTGGGCAATGCTATTCGTGCCCGCGCGTTATCCAAGTTGCCCGACCTGCTCGAGCAACTGGAACAGAACCTGACCCGCAACGGTGTGACAGTGCACTGGGCGGAAACGGTGGACGAGGCCAATGGCATCGTCTTGTCGATCATCCGTGCTCACGAGGCGCGGCAAGTGATCAAGGGCAAATCGATGGTCAGCGAAGAGATGGAGATGAACCATGTCCTCGCTGAACAAGGCGTTGAATGCCTTGAGTCGGACATGGGCGAGTTCATCGTCCAGCTCGACCACGAGAAGCCTTCACACATTATTATGCCGGCGATCCACAAGAATGCCGGTCAGGTCGCGTCCTTGTTCCACGACAAACTTGGCGTGGAATACACCAAGGACGTTGACCAACTCATTCAGATCGGCCGCAAGGTCTTGCGGCAGAAATTCTTCGAAGCGGACATCGGCGTCTCCGGCGTCAACTTCGCCGTGGCCGAAACCGGCACCCTGCTGCTGGTGGAAAACGAAGGCAACGGCCGCATGTCGACCACCGTGCCGCCGGTACACATCGCCGTCACCGGGATCGAGAAAGTCGTCGAAAACCTGCGCGACGTTGTACCCCTGCTCTCCTTGCTGACACGCTCGGCCCTCGGTCAGCCAATCACCACTTACGTCAACATGATCTCCGGCCCGCGCAAGGCACATGAACTCGATGGCCCGCAAGAAGTGCACCTGGTTTTGCTCGACAACGGTCGCAGCCAGGCCTTTGCCGACAGCGAACTGCGCCAGACGCTGAACTGCATTCGCTGCGGCGCCTGCATGAACCATTGCCCGGTCTACACACGCATCGGTGGCCACGCTTATGGCGAAGTTTATCCGGGGCCGATCGGCAAGATCATCACCCCGCACCTGGTTGGCCTGGCGAAAGTCCCGGACCATCCGAGTGCCTCGTCTCTGTGCGGCGCCTGCGGTGAAGTCTGCCCGGTAAAAATTCCGATCCCGGCACTGCTGCGCCGCCTACGCGAAGAAAACGTCAAAGCCCCAGACAGCCCTCATCAAGTGATGCGCGGCCAAGGCAGCAAGTACTCGCGCAAAGAGCGCTTCATCTGGAACGCCTGGGCCAAGCTCAACAGCTCGCCGACGCTGTATCGGCTGTTCGGCTTTTTCGCCACTCGCCTGCGCGCCCTCACGCCAAACAACATTGGCCCGTGGACACAAAACCACAGTGCGCCGAAACCTGCCGCTCGCTCACTGCACGACATGGCCCGCGAGCATCTGGCCAAACAGGGAGATCGCTGATGAGCGCCAAGCAAAACATCCTCGCCAAACTGCGCAATAGCCTGACCGGCACCACGCCAGTGCCTGACAACTTCGACGAAGCACTGGTGACCGAGCCTTACACCTACACCCCGGAACAACGCATCCCGCAACTGCGCAAACTGATGGAAGCGGTGCACACCGAAATCCACCTGACCAGCGAGCAAGGCTGGCCCGAGTTGCTCGCGCAATTGCTGCGCGACCGACAGTTGCCGAGCCTGCTGATCGCACCGACTACACCGCACGGTCAACGTGTCACGCAGCACTGGGCGAACAATCCCGAGCTGCCCACACTCAAGGCCTACGACCGTCCGGTGGAAGAGTGGAAGGCGGAACTGTTCAACGACACCCCTGCCAGCCTGACTACCACCCTCGGAGCGATCGCCGCCACCGGCAGCTTGATCATCTGGCCGACCCGCGAAGAACCACGGCTGATGAGCCTGGTGCCGCCGGTGCATTTCGCCCTGCTCAAGGCCAGTGAAATTCGCGACAACTTTTATCAGGTGCAACAAGAGTACGAGTGGGCCCAAGGCATGCCGACTAACGCCTTGCTGGTATCCGGCCCGTCGAAAACCGCCGACATAGAGCAAGTCCTGGCTTACGGCGCCCACGGCCCGAAAGACCTGGTGGTGCTGATCCTGGAGGACCAATGAGTCTACCGGCGGCTTTCCTGCGTGATGCGCAGCGACTGATTCCAGAGGACCGGCGTTTCGACGACCCGCTCTCGACCCTGGCCTTCGGCACCGACGCGAGTTTCTATCGGCTGATCCCGAAGCTGGTGATTCGTGTCGAGTCTGAAGATGAAGTGGTTGCACTGCTCAAACTGGCCCAGCGTGACCGGGTGCCGGTGACCTTCCGCGCCGCTGGCACCAGCCTCTCTGGCCAGGCCATCAGCGACTCGGTGCTGATCGTCCTTGGCGACAACTGGAACGGTCGCGAGATCCGCAGTCAGGGCACACAAATCCGTCTGCAACCGGGCGTGATCGGCGCACAGGCGAATACTTGGCTGGCTCCGTTTGGCCGCAAGATCGGCCCAGACCCGGCATCAATCAATGCCTGTAAAATCGGCGGCATCGTCGCCAACAACGCAAGCGGCATGTGCTGCGGTACCGCGCAAAATACCTACCACACGCTGGCCGGTATTCGCCTGGTACTGGCCGATGGCAGCCGGCTCGACACCGAGGACGCCACCAGTGTCGCGGCATTTCGCAGCAGTCATGCTGAACTGCTGGAACGCCTGGCGACACTCGGCCGCGAGACCCGCGCCAATAGCGAATTGGCCGCAAGGATTCGCCACAAATACCGTCTGAAAAATACCACCGGCCTGTCGCTCAATGCCTTGGTGGATTTCGACGAACCTGTGGATATCTTGAGCCACTTGCTGGTGGGCTCCGAAGGCACGCTGGGGTTTATCAGCGCAGTGACCTACGACACGGTGATCGAACATCCGAACAAAGCCTCGGCGCTGATCGTCTTTCCGGATGTCGAAACCTGCTGCAACGCCGTGACGGTGCTGAAAACCCAACCGGTCTCGGCCGTGGAATTGCTCGACCGTCGCAGCCTGCGCTCGGTGCAGGACAAACCCGGAATGCCGGCCTTCGTCCAGCAACTGTCGGCCAACGCCTGCGCCTTGCTGATCGAATCCCGCGCTGCATCAACTGCGTTGTTGCACGAACAGCTGGCGCAGATCATGAATTCACTGGCCGCGTTCCCGGTGGAGAAACAGGTCGACTTCACGCAAGACCCGGCAGAAAACGCCAAGCTGTGGGCGATCCGCAAAGACACCTTCCCCGCTGTCGGTGCGGTGCGCAAAACCGGCACCACGGTGATCATCGAAGACGTAACCTTCCCGGTGGAGCAACTGGCGGCTGGTGTGAACCGTTTGATCGAGCTGTTCGACAAACATCACTACGACGAAGCAATCCTTTTCGGCCATGCGCTGGAAGGCAATCTGCACTTCGTCTTCACCCAAGGCTTCAACAGCCCGGAAGAAGTCGCACGCTACCAGGCGTTCATGGACGACGTGGCGCAATTGGTCGCCGTCGAGTTTGGCGGCTCGCTGAAAGCCGAACACGGCACCGGACGCAACATGGCGCCCTTCGTCGAACTGGAATGGGGTAGCGATGCCTATCAGTTGATGTGGCAGCTCAAGCGCCTGCTCGACCCGAACGGGATTCTTAACCCGGACGTGGTGCTCAGCGAAGATCCGCAGATCCACCTCAAGCACCTGAAACCGCTGCCGGCCGCCGACGAGATTGTGGATAAATGCACCGAATGCGGCTTCTGCGAACCGGTCTGCCCGTCAAAAGGCCTGACCTTGAGCCCGCGCCAGCGCATCGTGATCTGGCGTGACATTCAGGCGAAAAAACGCTCTGGCGTCGACACCTCGGCGCTGGAAGAGGCTTATCAATATCAAGGCCTCGACACCTGCGCCGCCACCGGCCTCTGTGCACAACGCTGCCCGGTCGGAATCAACACCGGCGAACTGGTGAAAAAACTCCGTAGCCACACGGCAACCCGGACGAAAACCGCCAACTGGCTCGAAGGAAATTTCGCCACCGCGCTGCAAGGTGCGCGCTTCACGCTGCACGTGGCCAACGGTGCGCGGATGCTGCTGGGTGCGCCGCGGCTGACGAAGATTTCTGCTGCGCTGACCAAGCTGTCGAAAGGGCAAATCCCGCAGTGGACCAACGCCATGCCGCAACCTGAACGAGCGATTCGCTTCAGCCCGACAGTGACCGACGAGCGTCCGCGCGTGGTCTATCTGGCGGCGTGCGTGTCTCGGGTGATGGGGCCGGCGGCGGGAGACAATGAGCAAATGTCGCTCTACGACAAAACCCGTGGCCTGCTGGAAAAAGCTGGCTACCAGGTAGTTTCGCCGGACAATCAGGACAACCTCTGCTGCGGCCAGCCATTCGCCTCCAAGGGTTATGCCGAACAAGCCGAGCACAAACGCCAGGAACTTATCGGCGCGCTGCTGCACGCCAGCCGCGGCGGGCTCGACCCGATCTATTGCGACACCAGCCCCTGCACCTTGCGCCTGGTGCAAGACCTCGGCGATGTGCGCCTGGACCTGTACGACCCGGTGCGCTTCATTCGCACGCATTTGATCGACCGACTGGACTTCACGCCCCAGGAAGCGCCGATTGCGGTGCACGTGACCTGCAGCACTCAGCACCTCGGCGAGAGCCAGGCGTTGATCGATCTGGCGCGACGTTGCAGTAAGAACGTGGTGATTCCGGAAGGCATTCACTGCTGCGGGTTTGCCGGCGACAAGGGCTTCACCACGCCCGAGCTGAACGCTCACTCACTGCGCACATTGAAAGACGCCGTGCAGCATTGCAGCGAAGGCATCTCCACCAGTCGTACCTGTGAAATCGGCCTGAGCCAGCATGGCGGGATCGACTACCACGGGCTGGTTTACCTGGTAGACCGGGTGACCCAAGCCAAAACGCTCTGAAATCGACGCTATCCAGCAAGGGGCGCTCAGCCCCTTTGCTGTACTCTCCTGCCGACGAAATACAACGCTATTTTTCCTACACCACAAGAACCCTTGTGCGCCGCCACAGTCTATCTGTTAAGCCCAAGCCCCTTGCTTCCCGACGCTGTTCAAGGAGAAACCCCATGAAGCGATCCGCCCTGGCCGGACTGCTTATCTGCGCGACACTGACAACCTCCCACGCCTTTGCCTCAAACGAGAGCGATATGTGCGCAAGGAATCTTCAAACACTCACCAGCGAACTGGCCAATGCGACCAAGCTCGATGCCGCCACACAAAGCGACGCCACGAGCAAACTCCAGCAAGCCAAATCCGCCTATGACGCGAAAAACGACCGGGAATGCGTAGCCCTGACGCAGCAAGCGCTGCAGTCCGTCCAAAGCCACAAGAACAGCCAGTAATCCGCCTCTGATACGCAAGCGTGGACAGAAGGTCGACTCGCTCCACGCATTGGCGTACACTGTGTTCACCTGCTGGTTACACACAGCAGGTTCGGGGCCGTTTAGGATTCGACGCCGGTTGCGAAACTTTAGGTGCATGCCGAGTTGGTAACAGAACTCGTAAATCCACTGTTGCAACTTCCTATAGTTGCCAATGACGAAACCTACGGGGAATACGCTCTCGCTGCGTAAGCAGCCTTAGCCCTTCCCTCCTGGTACCTTCGGGTCCAGCAATCATCAGGGGATGTCTGTAAACCCAAAGTGATTGTCATATAGAACAGAATCGCCGTGCAGTACGTTGTGGACGAAGCGGCTAAAACTTACACAACTCGCCCAAAGCACCCTGCCCGTCGGGTCGCTGAGGGTTAACTTAATAGACACGGCTACGCATGTAGTACCGACAGCGGAGTACTGGCGGACGGGGGTTCAAATCCCCCCGGCTCCACCACTTCATCATCTAAAGACGTCCACGGACGTCTTTTTTTGTGCCTAAAATCCAGTGAATACAGGGGTTTCAGCGCTTATGGAGGCTTTGCAGGGTTTCTGAGTTCCAGGCGCTTTGGTATCCCAGGTGGTATCCCGGACTGCCAAATGCTATTTTCAGGATACCAAAACGGTGCTGGAGGTAGCCCTCATGCCTACTAACGCAACCCGCCTCTCCGATCGCCAGCTCAAGGCAGTCAAGGCAACTGGTAAAGACTTCGTCCTCAGCGACGGCGATGGCTTACAGCTTCGAGTACGCGCGAGCGGCTCAATGATGTGGAATTTCAATTACCGCGAGCCGTTGACCAGAAGCCGTATCAACATGGCGCTTGGTCCATACCCCGACCTCTCGCTAGCCAACGCCCGGAAGAAAGCCGCAGAGGCGCGTGAGTTGCTCGCTTTGGGCACTGATCCCAAAACCCAGCGTGATGAGGTAAGGCAAGCCAAACTTGCTGAGACTGAACACACTTTCGAGAAGGTGGCCACTGCCTGGTTCGAACTGAAGAAAGACTCCGTAACCAAAGCCTACGCCGAAGACATTTGGAGATCGCTGACGCTCCATGTTTTCCCAAGCATGAAAACAACGCCGCTCTCTCAAATCACTGCTCCGTTGGTTATCAAAATCCTTCGCCCAATCGAGGCCAAAGGGAGCCTCGAAACCGTGAAACGATTGAGCCAACGCCTCAACGAGATCATGACCTACGGGGTCAACTCCGGGCTGATATTTGCGAACCCCCTCAATGGAATTCGGGCGGTGTTCAAGAAACCCAAGAAAGAGAACATGGCTGCGCTACCACCTGAGGAGCTTCCCGAGCTCATGATGGAAATCGCGAACGCCAGCATCAAGCGCACGACCCGCTGCCTGATCGAATGGCAGTTGCACACGATGACCCGCCCCGCCGAAGCAGCCACCACACGATGGGCAGGTATCGACTTCGACAAGCGCATTTGGACCATTCCGCCAGAGCGCATGAAAAAGCGTCGGCCGCACACAATCCCCCTTACCGATCAGGCACTTTCGTTACTGGAGACGCTCAAGCAACTCAGCGGTAACAGAGAGTACGTGTTCCCCTCAGATAGAAACCCCCGCACCCATGCCAATAGCCAGACTGCCAACATGGCGTTGAAGCGCATGGGCTTTCAGGACCGTCTAGTCAGCCACGGCTTGCGCTCGATGGCGAGCACCATCCTGAATGAGCATGGCTGGGATCCGGAACTGATCGAGGTCGCGCTGGCGCATGTCGACAAGGACGAAGTTCGAAGTGCCTACAATCGGGCGGACTACATCGAACGCAGGAGGCCGATGATGGCTTGGTGGAGTGAGCACATCCAGACAGCGGCCACAGGCAGCCTGTCGGCATCTGCGATCAATCAAACCAAGAATCGCAACGTTGTTCCGATACGCTGAGCACTCACCGAATGGCGCAGGTAGCCGCCCCTGCAGTACTAGGAAGGTCACGAAGTGAAGGAAATTAAATACATCGAAGTCGCAGAAGATTTAACTCTATAAGCAGAGTGGAAAGCCTAGTATTACTTACTCGTACCATTCCGGTCAGCCTCCATCTTTTCGATACTCGACTTATCGAGATGATCGAACATGGTGGCTAGATTTTTTTTGATCAGATAGAGAGACAGCATCAAAAAGCAAACAGCTACCACTACGGTAAAAAGGCATAGCATAACAGCTGAAACCGCCTCAAATAAACCGACGGTCAATTGTGAAATTGACGCTATAAAACTTGATGAGATTGTATAAAAAATAATATTACTCAACCTACGCAGCGGATAGTAAAGCGACGAATAATACTCTGCACCATTTAACTTAAGGCCATCCAACCAATTTTCTTCATAGCTATCCGAATCATAAACCTCCTTCTTCATATTAACAATAATAAACGTTTTAGCCGACATCAAAAATCCACCCAACGCTAAAAACCCGGTGAATAAGCTTCCACGAAGATTTTTAGAGTAAAACTCAAATATCTTTGCAGTAGTGCCTGGTTCAAGCCATATAAACCCTAATACGCTGGCAGGGCTAGAGGCGACAGATACAATGGCGATATAGAGGGCCGCAGAAATTACTACTGCAACCGGGACAACCCATCGCTCTTTCAGGTTATTCGACGACTTTTTTTGAGAAAACATGGGCATACTCCGTTTCGCATTTATCCTTAAGTGCTTTAACCAGACTGCATCCCCTAAGCTCTTTTGGATCAAATGTCATCAATCCGAGAATGAAATCGTCGTAGGCCATTTCCCCATAATTCACAGGGACGTCCATAATCTTCACGGATACCGGCTCGTCTTGGTCGTCGAGCACCTCAATCCTCGCAGTTTTTTCCTTAACTGTCGACATCATGTTCTGAATGCCTTTGATGATAAGGCTTGAATCCACCGAGCTATCAAAGCGAACATCATGCCTTGCTTTAGCTACTAACCCATGCAATGGGGAGTCATCACTAAGATACGCCTCAACAGAAGCAATTTCATACTTAAAAGAGCGTATTTCTTTATATTTAGCCAAAACCTTTTCAATATCGCGCGACTGCACTAACATCTCAAAAGCCAAACCATGAAAAAATCTACTATTTATCGCTTTAATTTGCTTCTGTGGAGCATCTTCGGCCAGCACATCTAATTCAACCTTCCTTTTTTGCTCGAGCTTCCGCCTGTACAGCGATGTAATCATCGACGCAAAATTAGGCAAGGTGCAGGCACCGTAATGATATTGATAAAGCCCAAACCCGTTGAGCTTATTGACGACAAGAAAGTTAAACTCAGCAATTTTTTCCAAATCAGCGAGTTCGGAGATCTTGACTTTCATTTCTCCCTTATCACTCACTAGCGATGCAAACCGCTTTTGATTCTTAATGGTAATCACAACACCATAGAAAAACTTATCATCACTATCCAATATTATTCTGCGAATATTACCCGATTTAATAGAGAATTCAACATTAACTCCAACAAGAGACGACAAGAAAGAATTGAGTTCGATATCGCTTTTCTGCGCCGAAAATGAAAACCCGTAGTTTTTGGAAATGTACATCCGAACTCACATCCTTATGAAACTGGTGCCGCCGGTCGTTCGCGCCTACCCAGCAGAGTAGACATGAAACGCCCTAGCCCGCACCAGCCAATTGTTGGTGGCAAAGCGGCATCATACGTCAGTCGGAACGACTACTGAAGATATCGACCGAACATGCGCTCCTGGCGCGCGGAGAGCACCTCCATCAATGCGAGAAATTCCTCGCAGGTGGCTGCAGGCAAAGCGCATGCACATCGCGAGCAGCACCTTCGATAGGTACTGCAAGATGGTGGAGGTGCGCGTGGTTCACGCCCTTGTCGATTACATGCTGGTTAACCTCAAGCGCAAGATCGTCCGGGACCAGTCGGATAGCCACAATTGACGTCCCAGATGCTGTGACAGTTCTGTTGGCGACAGCGGCGACACCCGCGGCGCCCCTCGTAATCCGTGGCATGCAGGACGGCAACAGAGGACACTGTCGCCGTTGCAAGCCTCGCTCTTGGGACTTTTACGGCTAAGCCCATGCAGGCGGGAAGGCTCCGCATTCCCACCCGCATGGGCTGACATTAAAAACCGACGAACGACCACCCGGCCATGTCATGCCACCGACGTCCAAGATCTTCCAGGACTATCAATTGGCGCAATAGTTACCCAAAAAACACTGTTGATCACGAGTAGCGCGCGCGTTATACCAGAGCCTTACAAGCGCTGTCCTCGACAGCACCCAGGTAGCCAGAACCTTTGAGGCTACGCCACATCGTGGTGGTTCTCCCAAAGTGCGATTAGCGTCCGGCGGCTCGCACGGTCACAGCGATGTGATGGATGCCTACTTCTACCAGAGTGCCCACTGCGGCAACTCATACCTCTACATTCCTCCCCTGCAGCAACTTATCCGTTTGGCCATTTCATTGCGCCAACCTGCGCCCGTCTCTTTCTTCCGGAAAGAGACGGGCGCTCCTACCGCTGCTGCAGCCCAACTCGTACAAGGCTTTGCGGCATTTCCCCTCGTGACAATCGGCGTGACAAACACCGAAGTCACCAGCAGCAGCGATGCAGATGATGGTGCCGCAGCCCAAGGAATGGACTGCACCTGACTGACAATCAGGCATGCCCCGGTCATCGCATCACTGCCTTCACCCGACTCAGGATCTCGCGGCATTGGTCTCGTCAGCCAGCGCAGCCTCCACCCGCCCACGTCTTCGGAAGTGTTCAGGAGGCCAGATCATGAGATGCCCAAGCTCCCGGTCGTAAGGAGCCGCCAGTCCCGCGTTAGTGGACAACCCTCACAGGTCGCAGGGGCCTTGATCCCTGATAACACTCAACATTCGTGGCGGGATGACGTGGGGAAAGTTTGAAAGATTTGGCTTCGGGAGGAGTTTGATCATGGCACTGGTGGGCAGGCGAGATGGACGCAATTTTGGCTACGTCGGCAACTGAGCTATGCCGGGGCGCATGCATTGCGGGACCTGTTTGGCGGCGGGCATTACGGCACGGTCAAGGCGCACAGTGATCGGTGGCAGGCGTTTGTGCGCTGGTGTCGCTCGGAGGATGGGCCGGGGGTTAGCGAGGCGCGGCAGATTGATCGGAAGACCTTGTTGGACTATGCGGAACATCTGCGCCAGCAAGTTAAAAAAGGTGAAATCACCATCGCCACTGCGCAAAACCGACTGTCCAGCTTGAACCGGACCATGTCTGCGCTTCGCGGTGATCAGTATGTGAAGGTCGCGAGTCCGAGCAAGGCGTTGGGAATGCGGCGCACGTCCGTTCGTACGACAGTTCCCCACGGCCAAGATCGCGAACAAGTGATGCGCACCATTCAGACGCTCCGCGAACATCAGCTGTCTCGCGCAGCTGCCATCGCGCAGTTGGCGCGAACTATTGGCATGCGCTTACGCGAGGCCATCTTGGCCGACCTTTCGCGCCTACAATATGAAGCCGAGCAATTCGGCAGAATTAATATCCAGGAGGGTACCAAGGGTGGCCGCTCAGGCGCGCCTGCACCTCGCTGGATCATGGTGAACGATCACATCCGCGACGCACTGGCATTCGCCCATCATTTCTCGCCTGACGGTAGCCGCAATCTATTAGCCCCGCACGAAAGCTACCTGGACTTCATACAGGGCACTGTACGTCACGCTCGAGACATCCTCCATACGCACGAACTCAAAGGCTTCCACGACTTACGCGCGGCCTATGCGTGCGAACGCTATGAACAAATCACCCAGTACCCCGCGCCCATCAACGGTGGCGGCTGCTACCAACTCGACCGACGCCTCGATCGGGAGGCCCGAGTGCAAATCAGCTATGAACTGGGACACGGCCGTATAGACGTTGTATCGGCTTACATTGGAGGGCGAGCATGAGCAAGCCATTCGATATGGAGCTGTTCCTGGGGGGCGTCCTGACTGGGTCGCATGCCACACGCCAACGCCACCTTCGTCAGGCGAAGGCTATCCAAACAGCAATAGCTGATCGCTGGCAACGCGACAGTCCATGGACCTGGCAGCGAAAACATCTCGCTTGGTTTCTGAATCAGCACATGAGCCAGTGCGCGAAGTCGACGCGCTATTACTATGTGTTGACCGTGCATTTACTCACTACTCGCTTAGGCAAGTCATGGCAGTTCGAAGAGCTACGCAAAGATCAACGTTCATAGCGGACCTCAGGTAAAGTGCATTCCCATTGATTACACAAAATGGGCGACCGGCAAGGAGCGACTCAAAGATGCCTGTCATACCGTCTGGAAAGCTAGCCGCGATTCAGTTGCTTGAACAAAACTGGGTCGTCAGGAAGGTCTTGAGGCATGAAATTCATACTTTCCACTATACCGAACCAGGCGACGAATCGAGGCGTCAAAATTTGATGCGGACGGTTGCGCCACAAATCAATACCGTCCGGTACACTGTTGAGTGCCTGAATTGCCAGCTCGATGGCTTCATCCAAACAATCCGACCATGTTCTGAAGCGTTGAGATTCCAGATGCTTTAGCCAAACGTAAAAGCCATTGCGTTCCCAATAGAAAATCTTCACCCGATTTCGAGGCTTGCTGAGGAACACAAACGCACTGTGGCAAGCACCACGACCTAGATACCCAGCTTGACCAGAGCCGCAAGGCCGTCGATGCATTTTTGGAAGTCTAAATATTTTGGGTATATCTCTAGAGTTTTTTGACTTTAGCGTGGGGACGCATCATGAAGTGCTGGCTCCGGAAATAATTCGGGAGCACAGCATTAGGGATTACGTGCTGGGGGTCTATGGAGCGGTTACGCTATATTTTTCATCTATACCGTATATACATGGCTGTACGCATTATATATGCAGATACATGTTTTTTCTGATAGGTCATGCGCGCCTTTCCAAGACCCCCTCTCAATTAATAAATCAAAATGTCGTACTAGTGCACCAGCCATAAGACCTTGTATTCGAAGTCCCATTTCGAGGTTTTCGAGAAAGCCTGCGTGGGTTAGGTTAGCCGATGTAACAAGGGCATCATTACGGTCCGCAATTATTACCTTTGCATGGAGTTTTCGATCATATTGCTGCCCACTCTTGCTTGTTGTTTTTGTCATGTGTTCGCTCCAGCTATAGACCTCACGCGGAGCTTCTGCAAGGTTAACCGGCCAGAAGCTGTTAAGCGCCGAAAAATTGTCTCGGCCTCCTGGTTTGTCACCTGGATCAAAAACAAAACGAATATGGACGCCAGCACGAGCTTTTTTAACTAGAAGTTTAATTAGAGCTTTAATCTGTTCTGTACTTACCACCAACCAATAACCAACAATCAACAACTCATTTCCCGCATTGTCGATAATCTCTCTCACAACCGCCTCTGTCCTACGAAGTTCTGACTTTGCAACTTCAGGTCCTGTCCAAACCGTGTCAACTGTATGAGCTCGAGTTCGAGCGAGACTGTAACAATCTAGAGAGGATTTTATTATAGCGGTCACGTCTGAGGTATTTAGGTGTGACGCACTCGAACGCCAAGTTTTGATGAACTCTGTGAGATTGTGACTTCCAGGTGCACCTTTTAACACCTTGCTAATGCCAACTGGACCGCTCGCTGCCGTCAGTCGTCCGGATTCGAGAGCTGCGACAATTGAGTCTGCCAATGATTGGTTAGCTGCTACTTGCCCAACAAGGTTAGAGCAAGCTGCTGAGAAGGCACTCATATCCGTCAACGTCATATCCATCCAAGATGCTTTGGCGTGAAGAAGGATACGTCCTGGTTGGCGACTGTAGGAACTAAAAGTGATCGGTCTAACCACGAATTATAGGCCTCGCAGCTTGTTTCAGGAACAAGGACACATGCGTGACACGCTGCTCCATTTGTGCTGCGATGCTTATTTGGCTCATGACTCGCACAGAGAGGATCAGAAGAGCAGCGAGTCACATCGCGAAGTGCATCTTGTAAAAGGCTACCGAGACGTTCTTTCGTTCCAAGGTCGATTAAACCACCAAGGCTTCCTTCAGAATCAGGACTTGCCGTGTACAAAAGCACGCCGCTCATTTCTCGTCCTGCCTCAACAGATGAATAAATACGTTCACGAATAGAGGCTCCGGAATATCCACAATCGAGTGCTAAGGCCCGCATGACTGTATGAGCAAAGGAATGAAGGACAATAAAACGAGATTTTTCGCGAATTTCTTGCTCGGTAGCTGGTCCTGACTCATCACCTGCATTTTTTTGTTGCGCTGCAATCATTTTTTTTACGCGATTTTTCACCTCAGTATCTTTTGACCAATCATTAAGGGCCTCACCGTTAAATTCGAAAAATAACCCTTCGCCTCTAACTTCGACAGCGGGTAACCATTCTAAATTTTGGTCCCTTGAAATTGGTGCAATATCAACGTCCTCGCCTGCGCCAGCAAAGGGACCGCCCTTTGATTCGATACGGGTGAAGCCCGTTAGCGCTCGCACCTCAAGAAGTTTTCTAACTTGAATTACAGACTTGATAACATCGCTGAGTTTTTCCGGTACTTCAGCTTTTTGGGAGAAAAAATCCGAACGTTCTCCCTGGCTGTATCCGTCGGGATCCCGCAAAGCCTCCCATTCCGGCAAGAGCAAGTCAGTGTCATCTGCTTTAATTTCGCCGCGACTCTTTAAAATATATTCCAGAATCGCTGGGCGCTCGTTTGCGTAGCTTTCGAGTTCAGGTAACTTTTTGACAAGTAATTTCCAGTAGGCATTCAAATTATCAGCGTTGTAGATCTCAGAAATAATATCTGGATCTGCTTTCGTCATGATTTTACCGACTGGGGTAGCCGCATCTTTAATGGATAATGCGCTTTTCACGACGGGGAACCACGAATTTGTTGCTCCGCGCTGAAGTGTTTCACACTGATCGGCATGACTACACTGGCTATCTAAATTGGTCGGACCGAGCCAAGGCCGCTTCCTACTGCACACGCCTACAACTTTGTGTTTCTTTTCACCGAAGGCGTCTCCAACACTTCGTTTGTCGCCACACTTACACTTAACTTCTAAATCTCGAACAGTACCCGTTTTACCCAAAGACATTAACTGCATTGGCTGCTTACACGCTGTCGGTCCGCGGTGCGCAAAAGTACGCCACGGGAAATCATCCATGTGTCCACTAGGGCACGCCACAATAAACGGCGCAGGATTAACAGGAGTTTTTCCACCACAAAGCTGACATAAAAAAACAGGCCTCTTTTCATGCCGTTTAAAGTTTTGCTCTGACGGTTCGGAGAGAGTGCCGCACTGCGCATTTGAACAAACCTGATAGCGGGGAAACAAATAGGATGGGATTGTTCCAGTCCGATTATGGAAGTCGCCTTCTGCCGGAGGCGCAGAATAAAAACATTTCACACGCAAGTTGCGCTCAAGTCGAGGCTCTTGAATGCGTTGCTCATCACTTTTGCGCCATTCGTCAACGCCTGCCACAACTACAGACAAGGTTTGGAGATCTACAATTGCACCTGGGCCGAATGTTGTAATGATTTGACTCGGCCGAACATCACCAACGGGTTTATTACTCATGATAGTGACTCTTCATCATCGGCCAAAAAGAAAGTTGCTGTGGGTTCCACATCTCGGAGTGAATTTGGTGCCGCCCACTTCCCTCCTCTTGTATCTCCTAAATTTCGAAAGAGGCGGTGATGCGCTACCTCCTTGTCGTTACCCGCAGTCGCCTTTTTCTTTGAGTAAGAAACCGATGCGTTTTTAAGTTGACTCCAAGTATCGCTCTGTTCATTCAAGACTCTCTTGACATGATCACCTTGCGCAGAGAACGATGTGAGCTCGGTTGCTCGCTTAGCAATTCCCTCAATCATTGTTTTGGCCCAAAAGGACGTTGGCTCAAACTGATTTGCAGCAAACTCCTCCGAAGCTTGAGTTTGTCCGAGTCGCTGGGTCGCACCAAATACCCCGTGTAATCCACGATCCAGAGCTCGAGAGGAGAAAGGTGTAACGCTAATAGGCTCTACGTAACGGTAAAGTGCAGCGTGGTAACTTTTAAATCGTTCGTAATGTGAAGTATCCCGTGGCGAAACCCAGTTGTACATGGTGACAACGAGACCTGGATGTTGACGCCCCACACGGCTAGTGGCCTGAATGTACTCAGCAGTCGTTTTAGGTTGCCCGGTACATACCATTAAACCCAACCTATCGATATCAACACCAACGGATATCATATTGGTAGCTAGAAGCACATCAACAGGATAGACCTTTTTCTCCCCTTTTGTTGGTCGAGGAAAAGTTACATCCATTCGCTTAAGCAAAGGAGGTATTTCCCATGATGCCAATCGGCTCGTGAGTTCTTTTGGTTCAGAGATATAGCGTTGATTTCGACGTGCTCTTTTCAACGCAAACTTATCTCGCTGGGCGAGATAAAACAGACGCCGAAGAGTAACGTCATCTTCCACCAGGCGTTTCGCACCACCTAAGGCGCGCATGCTGTTGAAGTATCCGACCAAAGTACCGTATGGATCACCAGAGGTTGCTATTACTGGATCGACCAAATAGTCAAGACCTTGATGTAGCAAGGCAGCATAGACCCTTACAAGAAGCGTTTTTGAACTCGAACCGTTGGCATTAACGCCAACATAAAGACGGCCAGCTGCTGAGTCAATTGCCATCCCATTTTCATCATGAGTGACAATCTCGCGTGCAAAAAAGGAATCTTTGGAACTAAGACCGCTGGGCGGAAATACTTGAAGATCACGATCATAAAGTTGCCGCACCTGCTGAGCAGCTCGTCGAATAGTCGCCGTAGATGCGAGTACTTTTGAGCGCACGGTAACGCCCGATTCCTTTTGTAGGCGACTTAAAAAATCCACGGCGGTTTCATATAACCCCACCATAGTGCCA
Organism: Pseudomonas sp. GW822-FHT04C11; assembly: GCF_058800905.1. Taxonomy (NCBI): domain Bacteria; kingdom Pseudomonadati; phylum Pseudomonadota; class Gammaproteobacteria; order Pseudomonadales; family Pseudomonadaceae; genus Pseudomonas; species Pseudomonas sp. GW822-FHT04C11. The sequence continues at coordinate 118,103 of NZ_JBXAMS010000020.1, forward strand.
AGCGGCCCCGAAATTAAATGTAATTCATCCTGAATAATAAGTTCAGGTGGCAACAATCGCTTAGCCTTCTTGGCGTCAGGGCAAAGTTTACCACCAGGCTTTGAGCCATCAGCAGGAGTAATATGGCCTAGCGTTGGGCTGTAACGATCACGGATACCGAAGAACGCTTGCGTGCGCCCTTCAAATGGCATACGAGCAAATTTATCGACAGTAGCGATGACAATGGACGGGCAAGTTCTGTAAATTTCCTCATCGACGACTACGACAGGAACACCTTCGCCACTAGAATTCTTTTGAGACATTTCACAGCGGAAGTTGGGACAAAAAACACGAGTCCGTTGTGCCGCTACATCTATCGTATACGCCTGACCGTGAGGAACACCGCGATCGCTGGCTAAGGATTCACCACAGCGCGGGCAATTCAATAATTGAACCGGGCTACCGCCACTTGCATATCCCTTCGACTTGAGATCTTCTATCGCTTTTTTTGCGTCAGCAAAACGGTTGGGGGCGGTCTTATCGCCTACCCAAAGACCAATTCGATAGGGTTCTTTACCTAATGTTTTTTCGCGCTGCCTGATTACCTCGCAGGCACAAATCAAAGCCGCCGCACGTTGAAACTGCTGTACCGTTAGTAGCCGCAATGTGTAACGCATAATGACCGACACGCCGGCACCCGCCTCCATCCCATCGCGATCTCCCACAAGTCTTCGATAAAAAATCGTGAAGGCAGCAAGCCCTAAGTAAGCTTCTGTTTTACCACCCCCCGTTGGGAACCAGAGCAAATCGACTAAGGCTCTATCCTCACTTTCATCATCTGCAACCCCGACCAGATTTAGTAAGAAGAAACCTAACTGAAAAGGTCGCCATTTAGGGCTTTTATCTATCCAAATACTGGCGATATCTGTTCGTTGTTCACTGGTTTGATTGTGTTTCGCCCAAATTGAGTGAACACGCTGATCTGCCATGGCTTCATTCGCTAAGCCAAATGCGTTACGCGCCTTGGGATTACTCTTTAACAACTCCAGGCCTTTTCGCATACGGGCAGCAGCTTTCTTACAATTATCCAATTGGGACGCAGCCGCTTCACAATGCAGGTTGTGATTTTTAATGGTAGGCTCTTCTGCCTCTATTAGGCGAGCTTCAATCCAAACTTCGTAGTGTTGAACGAGTGGTTCAATTGCATCAATGAGTGCTTGAGGATCATTTATTTTGGCTAGCGCCATCATATCCAGCGTGGCTCCGCCAGCAATATCGTCAGCGGCAATTACCTTTGGAATTTCAAATGTCGGAATAAACTCAGTTTGAATGCTAGATACAGCCTTGCCATCGGCTGTAAGGCCTTTCCATTCAGCCGCTACTCCATGCCCAGTGGCAAACTCACGAGAGTGACGGTAGAGCAAATTATTGACCTGTGCTTCTGGGTCTTCCGAGCCATCATGCTCTAGCTGAATATCATCTTTTGCTAGAAACGCAGCACTGCCATCGCTAGCCTTAACTTCCATCTTTGCTTGCATCAGGAATTGTTTGTCCTTCTCGGCATCACGAGGGCCACCTTTCAGGCGCTGATTGACGAGAAAAAGGCTTACCGCACGCTGGCCGTGAATTTTATAAACGACACCTTGAATGGATACTTCAGACTCCTCAAGTCCTTCAATAGTAACTCCTACTGGAGCATATTTTGGGTGCAATTTAACTACGTTGACAGCCCCTGTCTTTGAAACATTGAGCCCTCTAACCACACCGGTTCTTTGCTCACGACGCCAAATAAATTTTGAACGTTGTGAAGCGTTCCACTCACTACTACCTTCTTCGCTTCCATCTTCAGAACGCTCAGGTGCTTCTTCAGCGCGGAGGTATTGGCCCCATTCAACATGAATATCCACTTTGTCACAGGTATCATTAATTACGAAGGATAAGCCCATCGAAGAAGGCATAAAACCTAGCACCTGAGGTGGCTCGAAACTGGCTTCATCTGTCTCGCCATCATCACCGCTGGGGAGAGAGTCATTATCTAGAGCGTCAATTTCTGAGTCTTGCGGCGCTAGGCGACCCACAATGTAGCGTGCGGTTGGAAACTCTTCGCTAGGGTCAGTATCATCTTCTGGGTGCCAAGGGCCCATGAGTTCACGACGCAGTGCATCTACCATCTGATCACGCACTAACCGCTTAGCTGGAGGATTAAATGTAATGGTTGTGCTACTCATGGTTTCCCTTCCGCAATAGGTCACTAATTATTATGTCGACGCTTTGATAAAATAAGTTCAAAGCACATCATCACTTACATCAAAAAGACCACGATTTGGATTGGTATTAGTTTGTATTTTTTTTGACGAATGCTTTTTTACGGTGCTGTTTTTTAGCGTTTTATTATTCAGCTCTTGTAGCTTTTCTTCTGCAGCTCGGTTTTCGTTCAAAACATAAAGTCTATCAATGATTTCGTCATTGAATTCTTCTACCATCAACTCCTCCATCGCACTCATTGGACAATAGGGCGGCACGTGAATATCTCCCCAGCCGTAAGCTTCAAGTACCCTACGATCCATTTCTTCGTGCAGAACACGAAGCTTTATAATATGTTCATCATCGCACTCAACGTTTGTTAGTGCATTATATGTTTTAGTTAGTCCCTCACCAACTTCATTCATAAATATGGCACGCGCCTCGTATAAATCCCTGCCCGCTAACTCAACTCCAGATATAACAACATTCGGATTCACTAGCGGAAATGGAAACGTATCAAAGCAATCACTAGTTGAGTAACGAAGATCGCTCTTCATTGTCGAAGAGAGTAACCACGCCCAAGCCCCATGGATTCGAGACTGCAAAACCCCAAACGATGTAAATGAATCAATTGGAAAAACGCAAAGACCATGTGTAAAAACACGATCCACAGGTTGAAACGTGAAAACCAGAAACTTTGAGTGGATAGAGTTTACAAGACACCGGCTCATCTCTCGAGTTCTTCGATAAGATTCAACCCGAGGAAAAGCATGCCTCCACCAGTATCGTTTAATACTTTTTATTGTTGAGGAGTTTTCTTTCAGACCATCTCGATCTGGCTTAACCCTCTCTCGAACGATACGCATTAAATCAGGCCACAGCTCTGCATGATCCAGATCAACATCACCAAAATCAATAACATAACGATCAAACATATGTGTCGGAGATGTATTTACCTCATCTCCGCCTAAATATGGAAATATTTTCTCATCATTAGAACTGTTAAGAGTCACTAAATCATTTCGTTCTGCCGGCGTCAACTCAAAACCAGAACCGTATACTTTTGACCCTTGAAATGCTCTTCCGATATTTATTCTTAGAGGCAAGGGATCCGGGCGCTCAGGCTTAGGCCGCAGTCTGGAATTGATAGTTTCAACAATACGTGACTTAAACCTCACTGTCGCGGTAGATGTAACAATTCCTTTTACTAACCCCAAGGTGGAAACAGTCACGGCTGCCTGACCGGGCCACGGCATACTGGGATTCGTATCGTGAATTACAAACCCATTTTGTAGTAGATGCTTCAAGCCGATCGACCGGGTATCCCCTTGTGCAATAGTGTTTGTCGCAACAATGCCTAGAGCACCATGCTTACCTAGAAGCAGACAAGCTCGCCTCAAAAAGAATGCGCACAAATCACACTTACCTCTATTTCCTGTGTCACCTGGAGTTGTTGCTACAAGCCATTTGAAATATGCTGGTCCATTAGCCTCAGATAGGGCTGAGGTGCCAGCAAAAGGAGGGTTACCTACAAAGCCATCCATGTAGGCTGCCCCTGTAACCTCACCACTGTTTAATGGATCAGGTCTCTCCTCGTAAAATATTTCAGGAAACTCTAACCACCAGTGGAATGGACGATGTAGTTCCTGGATTTCCTTACTCCAGGTTTCCATTAAATTATTCGCCTCAGCGTCTCCAGCAAGCCAAGCCCTCACGACGTTTTCTCTCAGTTGCCGCTCAGACAACCTTGCTTTGTCCTTTGTATTGGAAAAAAAAGCCCCAATACATACATCTGCAATTTTTCTGATTTTTTCTGTGCCGTCATTCGCATTAAAAAGCAATTGTGATTTTAACTTTTGAGCTTCTGGGGAAAAATTTGTTGCGAATTGAAAAATCTCTTTACGAATAGAGACTACTTCATCTAGTACACGATTAATCTCTTCTTCCAAAAAACTCAGCTGTTTTCCCGGCTTCCAATGAAAAGCTTTGATCTGTTCAAAACTTAGACCAACTAGCGAGTCCCCACAACGCAAGCAGTGATCTAGGAATGTAAACGGCAGTTCGCGGGCTAATGTAAAAAGCCATAATGACAGTTTAGCAAGCTGAACCGCCATTAAATTTTTATCAACCCCGTAAAGACAGCGCTGAGCAACTAAGCGACGGGCGTAAGCAACAACGTCACCACCAGGACAGTTAACGGAAATAACCTCCACTTCACCTGTGCGCCCCCAAGCTGCCACGACTTCATCCGCCAACTGACGACAACACTCTACAAGAAATGCGCCTGAACCCATTGCAGGATCACAGAGTTTGAGTTCAAGGAGTTGGTCAGCTGTAGGAAACGCCCCCAAGCAACGGATTAATGGTTCCAGCATCTTACGAACTATGGGTTCTGTTAATGAGCGCGGTGTATAGTGAGAGCCAGAGTTTCGTCGTTCTGCACCGGGCTGGAGAACGTATTGACCAGCCCTTACCTGTTGTTCAAATGAAAGTACTTTCTTTCCCGCGGCCAGCGGCAAGAGCACATCAATAACAATATTTTTATATTCGGCGCTGTTTTTTTCAAATTTGTCGAGTGCTATTTTTATTTTTTCAGCAACGGACTTATCGAATCCACACTCATCTTGTAGCCATTTCACTCGTTGAGCAGCTTTGTGCGCCAACACGGCAGAGGGCTCCAACCAGTATTTCGGAGCACCCTTTTTGTTGCTTATTTTGATGGCTACTGCAGGTGATACACACTGGAAAACTTGATAACCCATTAAGGCTTCGTAAACGCTACCGATCTGCTCTACATCCAAAGTTCGATAGTTAAGACGCTGACCTTGAAATATCAATAGACTGCGAAGTAAAACAAAGATCGTACCATCATCGACGGTCGGCACCCGGACATCTGAACGATCATGCGGGGTAACGATGGGCGCATTTTCCCCCGCCCATCCTTCAAGAAAGCTGTAAATATGCGGATCAAATAGATCACCTTGGCGAGAAGGTATATGAAAATCGCCGTGATCAACGCCCAGATAAATAGCGCGACACAGGGAAATAATGTGTCCCCACGCGCCGAACCGGTTACTCATAGAGTCGGGGAAATTGCCGTTGTCACGTTGCAGTTTTTCATACAGACCAAGTAAGCTCATGCGTTTCGCATAGAGCGGGTGTTCAACAGGTAATAAACTGCGATCTTCTGCATATAGGATAAATACCAATCGCAGCATGACGGTGAGCAACCCGCGATAAAGGTGATCTTCATCACGTTCCAATGCCACTTGTAGAAGCCCGCTTTTGTCACGCTCTGCCGCCGCTTGAAACCCTTTAAGAAGTGCTTCCAAACCACTAAAGACTTGTTCGGCCAAATCCTCCGTAACAGTACCCTGATACTCACGGCTGCGCCTGAGCAAGGACGGTAGAGAGTTCTCATCACTTACACCAAACCATTGGTTGGCACAGAGCAACATGATCATGGCATCGAGGATGGGGCGCCCACCGACGGTTGCCATATCATCAACACGAAAGGTGATATGCCCCGAGGATTCTCCATGAGGTGCATAAACCAACCTAATCACTTCTCGATTGGTCAATATCCCCACCGGCACTTGGCAGCGCCTCAGCAAGCGATCAAATTTTGCGGCAGCGGGATAGGACCAATCACCTGTCACTGTTTCGGGCTTATCGAGCCCTAAACCTAGCGCATCATTGTTAGTTTCACCCTCAAGATCGGTAACATCCCAAATCAATGCCACATACTTTTCAGCGGCATTTGATGCTGGGCTCCCCGCCCCTTCACGAGCCTTAAGCTCTCCTTGATGTAAAAGTCCAAATGTTGGGCGAATTGTCTGCGGCCCTTCCGGTGCATAGAGAGAAACTTCATCGGGTATTTGGGCAGCACTTTCAAATAGCTCTGGATCGAAGTCCAATAGCTGTTGTAAAAATGGCATCAAGTCCGCGATACGGCGAGGCGCACCTTCAGGGCCTAGAGGGCAAAGCTCACGTAACTTTTCTTGAACTTCAGGCGGTTGGTTTTGCGCGCAGCCCGCTGCCAGCAATACCGGCTTTGCAACTACAAGACCGTCTGACTCAGTCTGCACATGACCAAGCCATTTATCATGAAAAAATTCTTCGTTTTTAGTGGCCATACCTGATTCCTACCCTCTTGTCTTCGGCCACAGTACAACCAGCCCCACAGGCTGCAATCGCCGTAGACTAACGTGGTAAAGAGATTTCAAGTCGTCAGGCTCCTCCAATATCTCTCGATCAATTGCTATCAACCGTTGCTCCATGTGCTTTCTCTCTGCCTCTACCTGCTTTTGTTCGCCCTTGGTGAGGGTTTCGAAATCGAAAGCTAGCTGAGGTGCTTTAAGTTGCAATTGCCGTTCAATTGCATCGCGCTGACGCTTGAGAATTTCTTCTAATTGCTGCGCTTCGTCTAGACCTCTTCGCTCAAGATCAAGTAATGCTTCTTGCGCGCGCGCATCCGCTTCAGCCTCAACATATTCCCACAGCTGACTGAACAGCGTAGGTGCTGCGGCGATTACCTTTTCTCTGACGCTGTCTGAAATCCCTTCAAGGGTTGGCGACTCAACGAGTACCTGCTCAAGGGAATCGAGCGCTCTTCTATCGGCATCTTCTGCAAAAGGTTTTAACGGGGAGTCACTTGTTTCAACCCACCGAGCGGCAACGCTGACCAGTTGATCGTGCAAGCGCGCTGCACCTTTACCAAAAAGCGATAGCCGCCCAAAGACGATGACACGGATTAGGCTATCGTTACTACGAACAATCGTGACTCGATTGAGATCGTGAGATGAATAACCTTGCGAAAGAAATCGGCTGAATACTCGCTTCACTAAGGGGTGTGAAAGGTGAAGCTGTACCGCCGCACTGTTCATTTTTGGTGGTGGTTCAAATAGCACCGGTAGCGGATCTTTTGCGCGCCAATCACTGAAATACTCATCTCGACCACGCGGTACTCTGAGGCTGTCGACTGTACCGGCCCAGGATTCTGGAAGCACCGGAAGCCTGAATGCTTCAGCACCTGGAACAGCGCCTGGCGCTGGTATCAAAGGTGCTGCACCGCTGAGTTCTAGCCCCGCGTTAATTACGTCGCGTAGGAGTTTTGGTTCATAGGAGGTCACTCTCTCGGAACGAGCCAATATCTCATCTAATTTTTCCAACTCTCCTGCCAATTCCAGTTGTGTTGAACGAGTTTGCTCTAATTCTTTAGCGGCAATTGCTTGCTGTTTTTTTTCTCGCTCATTTTCGTCTAGCTGTGAAACGGTGTTAGCGTGTATCCCTTCCTTCTCAAGTTGAGATTCGATGCGCCCCATTATGACCGCGCTAAGTGAGCCGAGTTCGCGCTGAATGGTATCGACTTTCTTAACTAGTTTATCGAGAACAATATCTTCCTCTCTGTCATCGTAGACAAAGTAGTGGCAACGCACTTCAGGCTCGCTTTGCAATGTTCTATCGATTCGGCCGTTACGCTGCTCCATACGCGCAGGATTCCATGGCACATCGAAATGAAATAGATCGGCACAATGCCCTTGCAAGTTCACACCTTCACGGGCGGCATCTGTTGCAATTAAAATGCGTACGGGATGTTCGTTAGGTGGGCTATTGAATGCTTGTTGAATCTCCGCACGTTTATCATCACCGAGGCCGCCGTGAAATGTCATTACGCGGCGGTGGCCATTTTGGGTGAGAGCTAATGCGCGTTGCAGCTGACGCTCGATATAGACTTTGGTGTCCATCGACTCAGTAAAAATAATCACACGCAGGCCGTTCCACGCTTTGCTAGCGGCATCCTCTGGCCCAAGCCCTGCTGCGGGGCACTGGTTTTGTCGAACCCATGACAGGAAACCGAGAATTTTTGCATCGGGATCATCTTGGTGTCTCTGCGCTAACTCGCTCATATCCATAAGAAGCTTGTGAGCTTGCTCACTGGGTGGCGCTAATTTGGCTGTTGCTGCCGCTACCGCTTCAAGCTCGGCAGCGTCATCTTCGATATCATCACCATAAAAATCATCTAGTTCGAGTTTTTCCGAACTTAATGTAGCGGCCTCTCTAAATGCTGTTACACCGATTTTGACAGCAACGTGTTTTTTCAATGTTTTGGTAAACGCTGGAACACTACTTAGCAAACGTTTTTGAAGATTGACCAGCGCGAGCCTGCCGCCTTTGCCAACCTCAGTACGAAGAACAGTGTACTGGCTCAGCATTGTTGCCAATTTCAGTTCGAAGGGTGCTTCACCACCGATATTTTGTACAGGGCTTGAAGCGGCATTTGAAGTTTCAATGCCCATCCAAGTTACTCCGTCATGCTTAAGGCTGTGCCGGACAACCTTACGCAGCGGGTAAGAGCCGCGATTCAGTATGCGAAGATCTTCTTTAAGTCTTCGTACCATGACAGCGTCACGCTGTTTTGCGTCTGTTACAGGTACGCCACGGGTAAAGCGCTGAGGATCAAGCAACTCAAGCAAAGAAGCGAAACTATTGGAGTGGCCATTATGAGGTGTTGCACTGAGAAAGAGGCGATTCTCGAATCGAGGCGCTACATCTCGAACTACTTTGGTGATATTAGAGTCTATAGCATATTTACCTGCTGATGACGGTGCCGCGACATGCGCCTCATCCAAAACAAGCAGACTACGCTTAGCACGATCCCCCAGCGTATTTAAAAGTGGTTCTCGATATTCGGGGCGTCGCAACAAATCGTGCGAGATAATAAAACGATTGTGTGTACTCCATGGGTTTACCCCGAAACCACGCTCTCGCCGACGTCGATCTACAAATGCTCGGTTCATGACTTCAAACTGAAGCCCAAAGCGTTTGAACATTTCATCGCGCCATTGAAGACATACAGACGCAGGACATGAGACCAGAATAAATTCTACACGCTGGCGAAGCAGTAGCTCTTGCATTACAAGCCCAGCCTCGATGGTTTTTCCAAGACCAACGTCATCCGCAATAAATAAGTTGGCTCGAGGTAAAGACAGCGCGCGACGTAACGGCTCTAACTGATGAGCCTGCAGCATGATCCCTGCTCGAAATGGAGCCTGAAACAAATTAGGATCAGTTGCTGTTACTGAGTTCCACTTAAGGGCATGCAAGTAGGCAGCAAATAGCCGAGGCTCATCTATATCACTACCTACCCCCCCCATCTTCTGATCAACAAGCTGCGCGCCAAGCTCCATTTCCCAAAGAACTTCAATAGGCTCGCCTTGATTGTCATCATCTAAACAGACTGCTTTAACTAGGGTGAGCTGACTTGGCTCAGGCGGAGCAACTACGTCCTCAACCAACCATTGACGATGCCGCAATCGAATTACATTACCAGCAACAGGTGCCTCGCGATTAGTACGACTGGTAGCAAAAAGCCCCTCTATTTGGAGATCGCTCTTTTCTCCGCCAGCAGCAGAAAACAAAGTGTCTGCCAGTTCTGTTCTGGATCGAGCTGAGTCGTCTAGACCATGTGCACGGCAAGCTCGACGAAGTTCATCTCGAGTCAAGCGGCCAAGTAAAGTACCGAATTTAATCTCAACTGCATTCAGCAAATATGCGACCTGCTGCTCACGAGCTTTTTCCGGCAGTGCTATGCCATATAAGCGAGCCACCTCAGAAAGACGAACGCGAGTAAGATATCTAAGCAAAGTTTCAACTACTGGAATAATATTCAAAGCCCCTCACATAACATTATTAGTGAGCATTTCACCCATTTAAAAATTAGGCGACTTCTCTATTTTCTCAATACCGCTCCCGGCCCCTTCCCTGTTCCTGGATGATCCGCGTACTCGCCAATTAAATCTAAATACTTCAGTGGCACTGGCTTGCACCTTTCCGGCCCGGGACAATCTTTTCTCTTCTTTGGAATTAGCTGTAATGTTGTGCGTACATTTTCTTTAAAGAATTGCCTGCAAAACTCTAAACCAAATAATTCCCCAATAGCAGGAGGCACTGCATTTCCAATCTGCTTTATCGCTGATCGGCGACTTCCTGAAAATTCAATATGGTCAGGAAATGTTTGTATACGCGCCAACTCTCGGATAGATAGCTGTCTACTTTTCCAATGAAATGGACCAGTTGCTGGACCTGGTTGAGCCTGAATTGTCCAACTAGGCTTATTTTTAGAAAGCTTTAACAAAAAAGACCAAAAACGTGTGCGCCATCCAAATATTGATTTACCACCTGAGCGCTCTGTGTGCCACTGATAGTTTTGTCCTTCTGGTATTGACGGCAAAAGATCTTGCCACTTACCCTGAACATTCAAATCCTCCGACCATACTGCAGAATCAAGATCTCCAATCGCATCCCAAACAGTACGATGATGATCTGCCGGAGTTGTAAAACTTAACTCCTCATCTGACATGTGGGTTGGCTTCGGCAATTGAAACTCAAGACCTTCACGATGAGCAATTATAAATACACGCTCTCGAAGTTGCGGAACACCATAATCCGCCGCATTTAGATTAAATATTTGCGGCGAGTATTTGACCCCTGAAATCTGATTGATCTCCCCCAAACCTTCTAACAAATAACACATACCTTCATTTTTATTTTTAAAATTTATTCCCTTTACATTTTCTATTAGTAATATTTCAGGCAAAGCCTCACCCACCACACTCAAATATGCGGCAAGTGTATTTGAACGAGGGTCATCTAGCCTTGCAGAATCACCACTTGCCCAGTATCCAGATTTCGAAAAAGGCTGACATGGCGGGCCTCCTGCCAATAGAGTTAATTCCTTTGGCTTCAATCCAGCCTGGCGCAAAATATTCTCCGGCGTGAGTTCATGAATATCGCCAGGACTTGCTAGAGCCCAGCCAGGATGATTAATTCTAATTGTTTCTTGTGCGTCCTCGTCAATCTCAACACACAAGCGAACATCAAATCCCGCCTCAGCCAAACCAATATCAAGACCACCAGCACCGGAAAATAAAGATATTAGCGTCTTAACTTTCCGATTGTTTAGCCCGGACTTACTCATCTGTTAACTTCTCACAACCATCACGCAATAATTTTCTCATTATACCCCATTTATTAGTTTGATGCGTGCAATCTTTAAGGTATAAACCCAGAAAACATCAAGAATTAGCATGATCAGGCATCTCCCCACATAACGGGGACTTATTAATTCTTTCACTTAGAAGGCCATCGCTTTTTAATTCACTCGGCGCCTTCAGGAAGGAGTGAGTGCAGTACGGTTATTGCGCTGATACCAGTGCAACATGATGCATTCCCTCTAGTTGTGTAATCACTTCCATCAGACACTGCCATTCAAAACGTTTGCGCGTACGAGTGTTCAGCAGATACGCAAATTTATCCAGTTGCTCTTGACTACATGTCAACAAGTCCGCGCCCTTAGTAAGGGACTGGCAGACCAGGCCATTGCTGCCACGCTGCCATCGTTGACGCGGGTCGCAGAAGTAGATCGCTCCCCCGTACTCTGGACAATCTCGGCGTGCTGGCCATCGCCCGCCTTGGTCATGAGTCATGCTTTTGCGCCCCCTCATCGGCATCCCGTTGATGCGCTATACCGAAGCCTTCCGCTGTCGCCATCGCATCGCGCATTTCCACAAGCATCAAGTAGCCCCTGGTACGTTCTATTATCGCGCCGACCGACTACGAGCCCTCACAGACAGTCAAAAATCACACATGATGTATAGCGGCACGACCTGGCTTGGGAGGAAGTTTAGATCGTCGCCCATGACCTCAATCCGCATTAAGTTCGTCAAAGGCTACTGTCGTTTCCAATACAAACCGCTGAAAGGAAGCCGTTTTTGGCACTTTTAGGTAATTTCTAAAAGCTATCAAAATCCGGGGTGCATTTTGGTTTTTCGGGAACACTTTAGATGATTTCATGAACAATGAAAAAACTCTCAAAAAATCAAAAGTTAAATCTATCAATCCCCCCGGCCCCTCTCAACATATCCAGCGCCAACATCCCTCGCTTGCTTAATAGCTCATCCAGGCCGAGTCAACGGTCAGTATTTCCTCACGACTAGGACCGTGATTATTTCAACGATGTTCGAGGAAAGAAGCTCTATCCAGAGTTAACTCGTCAGTAGGCTGCTGACCAAATTGGCCGCCATCTCATCGCTGAACCAACCAAACTGACCTAGCATTTGGGTAATGAGAAAATAAAATGCCTAGTGCCGGCCTAGGATCTGACCTTTCCTACTGGCATGAGAGAACATACGACACACGTTCAAAGGGCAGGACCTCCTCGATAGTTTCTCCGCAGGCGGTTCAATGGAAGCACGGTGTAAAAACAAAGAGCAAAAACCTCCCAGAAAAGCCGGTCCTTTACCGGAAAAATCAGGGAAAAATGAGGGAACTAATGGTTCTATAAAAACAATAAGTTGTTGATTTTAAAATACCTATATCGATAAAAAGCTGACCACAAGCCGACTTTTTCAACCGAATCGGCCAGAGGCGGACACTGGCAAATGGGCCCAAACGCATAGTCAGAGGCAGCGCTGCCTCGGAAAAATGTTGTCGACGTTTGGTGGCCTTGCTGGCTGCGTCCCCCTGCGTGCATCGCCTGCTTGTTTCCACCTCGCCTCGCTGACATCATCAAGCCATCACTTGGGATGAGACTTGTCATTCCACCCGTCCCGCAGGTTCCGCCAACTCCAAGGAAAACGCTACACATGACGCAGCCCCTCAAGGACGAACTTCAAACGCTGCTAAGCGGCCTCGTTACCTCCGATATCGTCGTAGCAAGCACCTCCGTTGCCGCCTTGCTAAGCAGCGAGTCGATCCGCGGCAGCGACGACCGCCACATTGAAGGCCGGTTGACCATCCCCGAATACCAGCGCCCTTACCGCTGGCAGATCAAACACCTGCAACGCCTACTGAACGATCTCACCGAATACTTCTCACCGTCTGTGGGTGCATCGCCGCCTGAACACGACTTCTATCTGGGTAGCATCATCGTCCACCAATCGCGCCCGCCAAGGATGCGCACCGACATCTTGAACATCATAGATGGCCAGCAGCGCCTGATTACCCTGGCATTGCTGGCGCATGTGCTGAAGCAACGAGATCTCGCCAAAGGCATCGAATTGGCCTCTCCAGAGTCCCAGACCCGCGCCCTGGGCAATCTGCGCTGGCTTGAGCAACAGCCGTTGCCATCGGTGGACTTCTCTCGGATGAACATCACCTTGGTCGTCACCCGCAGTGAGGATGACGCCTATCGCTTTTTCGAGACGCAGAACACCGGCGGGGTCCGACTGGACGGCCCGGCGATCCTCAAGGCGCACCACTTGCGTGGGGTGTCGCGGCAGGAGCAGGACAAGCACGCGCGGCGCTGGGAGGCCTGGGGCAAGTTGGACGACACGATGGATGCGCTGATGAAGGCGCGTCATTGGCAACAGCTGAAGTGGCGCAGTCTCTCGAGCCACCGCCAGCCGCTGCAGATGCGTGAGGAGATCGTCGCGGAGTTGGCCGAGCGCACCGGGCAGGGCCTGGATGTGGCGTATCGCACCGCGCGGGTCAGCCATTTTGGCCAGGGCCAGGCTTTGCAGGTGGAAAGTGGATACGCGATGCGCCAGCCAATCAATGCCGGTACCAATGCCATTCACTTCTTCGATTATTTCCATGAGCTGCGTCGGACGGTATTGATCAGGCGTGATGACGATAGCCTTGCGCCTTTTCATCAGCTCTACGACGAGTTGGTGGTTAAGGCCAACGGCAGCGAGTTTTTACGCAAGCTCTTTGACTGTGCGGTGTTGCTGTATGTCAGCCAGTTTGGTCGACAAGGGCTGTTGGAGGCGGGGTGCTGGTTGTTCAGGGTGATCTTCTCTCCGCGGTTGAGCAATGAAAAGGCCGTGCGTGAAAGCACAGCGCAGAGTTTTGCCGAGCACAATCCGGTGCTGGACTGGATCGCCTACAGCTACACCCATGACGAGCTGATCGAGATTTTGCAGATGTTCAGTTATTCCATTGCCGAGCGACTGGACGAGAATAGTGTGAAGTACCGGTTCGTGCGTACTGTGCAGGCGTACTTTTCGATGGACTTGAGCAAGCCGGGCGAAGCGCTGCAGGCGGACTTTGATGTTGAACTCAAGCAGGTCATCAGCCACATGCTCGAAAAACGCTCTTCCAACCAGGCAGGTGTGCAATGAGTGCCAGTGTCCGTTCCTATGTCCAGGCGCCAGCCTTGTTGTGCGCTGCAGAGATCACGCTGATCATCCCCAGCTACCAGCGCCCTTATGTCTGGCCGAGCGAGGATGTTGTTGGTCTGCTGGAGCAGATCATGGTGGCTTGCGACACCGACGCGCCGCATTACTATATCGGCACGGTACTGACGTCCGCCGTCACCACACGCAACTCAGGGCAAACTCACACGCTCTACGAAGTGATCGACGGTCAGCAGCGCATGACCACCTTGATGCTGCTCGCCCTCGCGCTGACGGCGGTGGTGCCCGACAACGCGCTGACGAAGTTCATCGTATGGAACAAGCAGCCCCGGCTGACGTTTGCCATTCGTGACGAAGTGCAGCGACTGTTTGCGGCGTGGGCCGGGCTTGAAGCCGAGGAAAATACGGGCAGGACCTCTGAGTCGGACGAAGCTTACATCAAGCACCTGGCCGCTGCCCGCAAGGCGCTTGCCGATCGGTTGGGCGCGTTGCGCAGCCAGCGGGGGGAGGCGTATCTGGCCGAGGTGGCCGAGTACCTGTATGCGAAGGTGCGCTGGGTGAACAACATCATGCCCCCGGGCATGGACCTGAACCGACTGTTTTCGACCATGAACAATAGCGGCGTGCAGTTGGAGCACAGTGACATTCTCAAGTCGCGTTTGCTGGCAGTGATCGAGACGCAGAAGCTGCGCTTCGATGCTATCTGGCAGGCCTGTGAAAATATGGAAGACTTCTTCGAGCGCAATCTGCGCAAGGTCTTCCCGGACGCGGATTGGAAGCGCCTGAAACAGGATGACCTGACCAGGCATTGTGCGACGACCTTCCCGCTCAAACGCGTCCCCGGCGGGGATGTGCAGGGTATGACCATTGCACAGTTGGCCAGATTGTCAGTGGTCGAATCGGACAAGTCCAAAGCACGGCAGGAGCCAGTGCGTTATTGCCGCCCGATCATCAGTTTTGGCCTCCTGCTAATGCACGCCTACCGCGTCTATCTCAAGGAGCACCGCCAGGACGATGTCGAGGTGCGCCTGCATGACAGTCGGCTCAACGACTACTTTGCCGACTTCATCGCTCACGCCACCGAAAGACAGGCCAAGGCCTTCATCGAATGCCTGTGGGCGGTGCGTTATCAGTTCGACCTGTGGGTAGTAAAATGGCTGCCGGAGGCTGACAGCCAGATCTGGAATCTGCGTCAAACCAGCGTCAGCCGAAGCCGCTCCGACAACGGCTGGCGACTTGCCCGCACCCGCCTGGAAAGCAGCGACCTGAGCCAGTTGCAGAGTGTGCGAAACTTCACCGGCGAGCGAAGTGCGCAGTATTGGTTGACGCCGTTTCTCGGGGCGTTGGTGGCTGGCGAGGCAAAGACGCAAACGCAGGTCGTGGCGCTGCTGGAGCGCATTGACAATCAACTGTCCCTGGCGAAGGACAGTCAGAAGGAAGCCAGCTTTGCGCTGTTGGCCGGTCATGACTTCGCCATGCGGGGCATCGACACAGTTATCGATGACTTGAAGGAGCCCAACGGCACTCGCTTCGAGCATTACTGGTTCCAGAAACTGGAATACATTCTCTGGCGAGAGCGCAGCCGTTTCGGTTTCTATGACGCGTCCAAGCTGGCGGCCTACCGAATCACCTCGAAGAACTCTGTGGAGCATGTCCATCCCCAGCGAGAGGAGTTCGGCGTTGAGTTGGCTAAGGTTCACCTCGACAGCTTTGGCAACCTGGTGCTGCTGAGTCCTGGCGAAAACTCGTCCTATAGCAACCAGCGCGTCGGTAAGAAGCGAGAAGACTTCAAGGGCAAGCCCCGTTACGACTCGCTCAAACTTGCTCACATCTTCAGTGGCAAAGCCGAGATGGAATGGGATGCGCCTGCTATCGACCGGCACCAGGCGCAGATGCTGGTGTTGATCAAGGAGCACTATGACGCGACGGGAACCTAAACTGCACCCGGTCCCACATGACCAAACGCATCACTGGGGAGGGACCGGGTGAAGTTCGGGAAATAGACGACGTAATCTCACACTAAGCATGCCACCGGGATGTGCGCTTCGAGCAGCTCTCTGCCTATCATGGTTACGAAGCGTGCCGGTCAACTCCGATGCAATCGGTGGTCAGATCGAATGCAAACGGGTGGTCAAGTGGAGTGCAGTATTCCAATTGGTATTCCAATTGGTATTCCAACTAAAAATAAAAGCAGATATTAATGTTATAAATCAATACGTTACTGAGCGAATTCAAATTACCCCGGCCCACCAAACGAAGCATCAACAAAGCCCGCCTAGTGCGGGCTTTGTTGCATCTGGGGTTTGGGGCTTCTAGCTTGTTGCGCAAGCACTCTTTGTTGAAAGCCGGCCCGGAACGCGGCATTACGTTGTTTTCCAATCCGTGCCAGCAGCTCAACCTCGCGATACTCAACCCGGATCAGGCCATGCTTGAAAACGACTTTCAGCTTGCCAGCCTCCACCTTGATATCCTCCGCGACCCGAATGTGAGCAGGTACGGCTACGCCTCGACTCGCAAGCCACCGCATTTGAAACCAGCAACGCCGTGCTCTTCGCGATGCTAGACCCAGTCAGCAAAAAAATGATCGTTGCCTGCAACTTCACTGGCATCACTCGCGGTGCTGTCCAAGCCTATTTCCTTGGCTACGTCCTAGCCGAACTCCATCGGGGACACCCGTCAAAAATAAATTCCCCCCCTTTTCCACAGCTTTATCTAATACTCGCGGCCGCCCTTAGCATCGGTGCCTTGTTGGTTGTCAAACGAAAGTTGAAGTTGTAGTAACTCAACCCATCTGACCGCACACCTCACCAAAACCAATAAGGCAGAAACTTTGGTGTCGGCTCATGGGCCAACTCCAAGTTGTAAGTAATAGAATTAAAGAAAAACATATCCAATATAAGGAAAGCGATAGCACCAAAAGAAAAAATTACAAACTCACGATGTGGATGCGCGCAGAAATTCGACTCCATCCAGGGCCGAACTGCAACAAGGGAAATCAACCCCACTAACGCACCGAAATAGTTTGGCCGAAGAGGTGTCACAGCATAAAAACCATATGTAAATACAAGCAGCAACAGTCCCAACCCAATAACTGGCAAGTTCAAGCAAAAGCCCAACAGCTTATCTCTGGCGTTTGCAAATAGTTGGCTGCGATCTACAAAAATGTAGGCAGCCAACAAGGAAATGGCGGGGGTAATTGAAAGTACATAACGCGCCTTTTTAGAGCTTGGAATCGTGAACAGCACGACTACCACAAGGAGCCAGCCCGTGAGATACAAGAGCATGTTCGTGGTCGGATGAGCTGAATGCTCAAAAAAATACTTACCCTTCTTGATGATGACGCTCAAAGCAATAAAAGCGGTTACGCCATAGGTCAGCAAGCCTGCAGAGAAATAGAAGTAATAACGGGGCGCGTGATCACTGCCAAACCGCCCCAACCCCTGCATGATCAAGACCTCTTGTAGAAAGGCGTCACCACCTTGTACGTAGGCAGCCCATGCCAGCACTGCAATACCTGTGGCCAGGACGAGGCCCGCGAACAAGGAGAACACCACCAGCATGCGCCACTGCCGGCTTAACAGATAATAGGAGGCAACTACACTGGCAGGGCCGATCAGGCCAATAGGGCCACGAAATGCAAAGCCCAGCGCAAGCCCCGCGAGTACCAGTAGCAACCGAAAACGTTGTTTATGCACCTCTCCCGAATAGGCCAGGTAGAAGCACATCACGGTAAAAAGTGCAGGGTATACATCCAGCGCCAAGGAGTTTACGCCGTCCAAGAATGACCAAGTGAACAGAGCAAACACAACACCATAGGCACCCCATTTTTTTTCATGCAGCGCACCCAGCTTGTAAATAAACACCAGCATCAAGGCGGCGGCAACACAAAAAGGGAAACCCATCGAAAGGATGGATACACGGCCAAACGGCAAGGAAACCAGATACACGAGGAGCGTGTTGAGCACCGTATAATCAGGGTATGGCTGCAGATCATCAGCGATTGGAAACAGCGTAATTCCATGCTGCAACATATACTGGGCAAAGTCGACAAAGCGCGTGGTGTAATTGAGCACGGCAGGCTTATATTGCAGAATAGCCAATATAACAAATACCATTATGAAAATAAATGAGCATGGCTTATTTACAGCCACTTCCTTTAACCGTTTCATGTGACCCTACCGCCCCTGAAAATGCGCAGGCTACCATGTTGTTTTTGGGCCATCCAGATTGCAAAAGTAAAGAGTTGTTAAAAGCAGTACAGCCTATTTATTCAAACTATCCAGATGCGTGCGCTTTCTGAACGCGAGCTGAACAGCACTTAAAAAAGGTGTACACACTCCATTACAGGCCTTGTTTTTTACAGATAAACTCTAACAACGTGAAGACTCAGGGTGTTTAAAAAGTTGGTTTTAACTGACTCCGACAACCTCATGATTCCGGCATCACTACCATCACTTCAGCAACTGCCCCCTCCTCGCCTTCCGCCAGATAGATATGACCAATTGAGCTATTGAAATAGGTTGTTTCGCGGCAACCGATGCCGAGGGATTCGCCGGTCTCGAACTGAATCCGCACGCGCCCCGACAGGACCCCGGCCCACCAAACAAAGCATCAACAAAGCCCGCCTAGTGCGGGCTTTGTTGCATCTGGGGTTCTAGCTTGTTGCGCAAGCAACTCTGCCAGAAACGCGGCATGACGTTGTTTCCCATTCCGAGCCTGCGGATCAACCTCGCGATACTCAACCTGGATCAGGCCCAGCTTGAAAACGACTTTCAGCTTGCCAGCCTTCCCCACCTCCCCCCTTGATATCCTCCGCATCCCGAATGCGAGCAAGTAAGGCTACGCCTCGACTCATAAACCACTGCATTTGAAATTGGTTACGCCACGCTCTTCGCGATGCCAGACCTGGTCAGCAAAAGAAATGATCGATTCCCGCAACTCCACCAGCGTCATTCGCGGCGCTGTCCAAACCTGTTTCCTGGCTACGTCCTAACTGAACTCCATCGGGGACACACTTCGTTTTCTTCTTCAGCGCCTTTTTTATATGCAGGTCAATGCAACGAACATCTAAAGATCGCGTAACCGAATTGTCATATTCGAAGCCCTTAATGCGTTTCAAAATATTGCAGCGATTCAAATGCTTGGCATCAGCGCTGCAAAACTGCCGATGCATGGGTAACGGATTGCCTTGGATGAACAAGTCCGTCGGCAGGGTGAATTACCCTGTGAACGAGATCCATGATGATCAAGAAACTAGCCGTATCCCTCGTTGGCGCTTTGCTGGGAGGCGCGATGTTGCCTGCCCATGCGGACTTCATCGACGACAGCCATGCCGACTTGACCCTGCTCAACCGATACCTCAATCAACAAGGCCGTGACGTGGTGGGCAGCACCGCCAAGGCCAAGAGTTACCGCGACTGGGGACAGGGTTTTCAGTTCAATTTCCGCTCCGGTTATACCGACGGTGCTGTGGGTTTCGGCCTCGATCTTGAGGCCTTTTACGGCCTCAAGCTCGACTCTGGTGGTGACCTGAATAACAAGGATCACCAGAGTCGTTATCCCGGCAGCATGTTCCCGCTGGATGATGGGAAATCCGCTAATGACTTTAGTGTCTTGAGCCCGACCTTCAAGATGCGCTTCCTCAAGGATGAGTTGCGCGTTGGTATGCTCAGCCAAAATAACCCGATGCTGGCCAACACCGATGGGCGTCTGTACCACCAGACCAACACCGGCGTGCAACTGGTGTCGAAAGACCTGTCCGACTTCACCTTCACGGCTGGCGACATCGTCCGGACGAAAATTCGCAATGAAAGCAACGACAGTGACATGACCACTGGCGGCGGTGCGAAACTCAGCGACCGCTTCCTCTATGGCGGTGCTGACTATACAGGCCTTGCCGACACCACCTTAAGCCTGTGGTACTCCAATCTTCAGGACTACTACCAACAAGCCTTCATCGGCGCCAAGCACACCAGCGCGCTGCCGGTCGGTAGCCTCCTCAGTGATTTCCGCGCCTACCGCAGCCTGGGCGTAGGCGGCAACGCGAATGGCGACAGCGACTTTGCCACCGCGGGTTCTTACGGTGACGGCTTGACCAAGGGGCGTATTAACCAGTCCACTATCAGTTTGATGGAAAGCTACAGCCTGGCGGGCCACACCATTGGCTTGGGGGCCCAGAAAAACACAGGTGACAGTGACTTCCCTTACCTGGACTCCGGGCTTAACAGTGGCGCTGCCCGACAAGGTCCTGGCGCCGGCGCTGATACACCGGCACTGACCAACCTGCAACTGAACAAATTCCAGCATGCTGGCGAAGAAACCTGGATGGCTCAGTACAAATACGACTTCGGTCAGTTGGGCATCAAAGGCCTTGGCTTTCTGGCCACTTACGCGCACGGCGATAAGATCAAAGTAACTAAAGGCGGCGACAGCGAATGGGAGCGCGACTTGGCGCTGAGCTACCAGGTGCCTGATGGCAAGTTGAAGGGACTGGGCGTGACCTGGAAAAACGCCCAGGCCAACCCGAGCCTGACGGGCCAGACCAAGCAGGATGAAAACCGGCTCTACGTGAGTTATGTCGTACCGCTTTGGTAAGCACCGATAGTGCAAAAAAGCCCGCAAATGCGGGCTTTTTATACGTGCGCCAGGCATGGCGCGTTGCGCGTAAGCGCCCTCGCCGGGAGCGGTTAGGGGGAAACGTTATGTAAAGGACGCAAAGAATGTGGAGGCCCTTCAACCTTCAATGCCTCGCCCACTGCCGACCTTGCACTGACCCTCTGGAAATAGGCCTGCAAATTGTCCCATGCCGATAGATCGATTTCTAATCGCTTGGCCCACGTTAGCATTGTGAACAGATAGGCGTCAGGGGCGCAAAACCCGTCCCCCATCAGGTAGTCCCTCTCGCGCAGCTCATGATCGACATACGCTAGCCGTGGCGAAACCAGGCGCCGCGTCGCGCTCTGCCCTTCGATCGTCTTCGCCAGAAAGTTTGCACTGACCCCGCCATGCCGCTCGGGCGTGATGAAGTTCTTGTGTACCTCGGTCGAAATGAAGCCAAGCCATTCCAGTGCGCGATAGCGCTCAAAGCGCCCCGGCGCCGGGAGAAGATTGCGCTCCGAGTGCTGATCCGAGATGTACTGCAGAATGACGGCACACTCGGTCAGGATCGCCCCATCGTCTGTTTTCAGGGTCGGCACGTACGACTTCGGATTGATCAGGTCGTAATCTCCGCCGGACCACTGCTTACTCATCAGATCAACTTTCTCAAGCGAAAAGGAGGCGCCTGCTTCACGCAGGAGAATATGAGGAGCAAGGGAACTGGCCCCAGCCGCGTAGAACAAAATCATGATTGTCTTCCCGTATTTGCTCACAGGGCGGTAAGCCTGATGATGCATGCAGGGACTATAGGGTTACGGGAAAAACCGGAAAACGCGTGCTGGCGCAACTCAAGTGTGCGAAATTGCACTCATGATGAATTGGCAAGATCTGCACCATTTTGTTGTCGTTGCTCGCCTCGGCTCATTCACTGCCGCGGGGAAAGAGTTACGCGTCGATCACGCAACAGTGGGCCGACGTATTACGGCCCTTGAGACATCTCTCGGGATGAAACTGGTGGAGCGTCTGCCACGCTCATCGCGACTCACGGAGGACGGCTTGGCGCTGGCCGCGATTGCCATGCCGATGGAAGCCATCACCGATGCGATAGGCCGTCATGCACGTGGTACGGCTCCTTTGTCAGGGACCGTGAGACTGAGTGCTCTCCCCATTCTGGCGAGTGCATTGATAGCACCGAGTCTCGCCCGCTTGCGCTCGCACTATCCGGCCCTCAAGGTCATTCTCAGCGCGGCCTCAGGTGTTGCTTCACTTGAAAAGGGGGAGTCGGACGTCGCCATCGGGTTCGTACGACCTGAAACAGCCGGTCGCATTGTTCGCAAGGTAGGCTCAATGAAGCTCGGCCTCTATGCCAGCCCAGCGTATGCGTTGAGGCCCTCACCGACCTGGACATTCATTGGCTTTGAGGAGGCGCTCCATCAAATTCCCCAACAGCGCTGGATACAACGCTTTGCAGATGGGCGCCCCTTCGTGCTTCAAAGTAGCGATGTCGCAACGCAGCTAGCTGCCGCACGAGCAGGCATCGGCGTGGCGATACTTCCCTGTTTTCTCGCTGATCGAGATACGGCGCTGGTCAAGATTGAGCTTGATGACGAACCGACAGCGCGGGATATCTGGATGTCTGTTCATGCTGACGTACGGCGCTCCCCCGCTGTACGCGTCACCATGGATCATCTGATTGATCTACTGGGCCATGAACTGGGATAGGTGCTGGAGCTTGGCCAACTCGGATTCGTAGCGGCACGTTTTCGTCAGGTGCGATTGTGTCGAGACACCTGACCTACCGAAATGGGAGCCCGGAAACGGTGCTCTGTCTTTCATCGCGCTCGTTCAAACATCGCCAGCTCCCCCGCTCCTATTCACCAGCCTGTGCAATCCGCACCCGCTCGCGCCCCTTCATCAACCCCACTGCAAGCGCCGACAGGATCAACGCAATAGAAATCCCTTCGTTGAAATCAACCCGATGCCCGAGCATCAGCATCGAGCCGGCGACGCCAAATACCGGTATCAGTAAAGACAGCGGTGCCACCCTCGAAACCGGGTACTCTCGCAGCAGTAGATTCCAGCCCCAATAACAGAAATGTGTCGCCGCGTAGACTTGAAACAACAGCGAGAACACTGACACCCATTCAAGGTGTGCGACCAGGGAGGTAAACGGAGCGGAACCGTGCGCCAGCCAGGTGAGCGCCAGTAAGGGGATCGGCGGGAACAGGCTGGCCCATACCACAAAGGCAAACATTTCCCGGACCTTTGACTGTTTGATGATGATGTTGCCGACACTCCAGCTAAATGCACTCACCAGCAACAAGCCATAACCCACTGTCGTTGCCTGGCCCGGGCTGCTGAAAATAATGCTGATCAAACCCAGCGCTGCAAGCCCCACCCCAAGAGTCTGTCCAAGGCTCAATTGCTCGCGAAACAGCAACACCCCCCAACCCAAGGTAAAAAATGCACTGAACTGAATCAACAGGGCTGCGGTCCCTGGTGGCACACCCAGTTCGATGCCCAGGTTGATCAACGCCCACATCGCGACCCCGAAAATCAATCCATAGGCGGCCAACCACCCCATGGCGATCGACGGCCGCCGGACAAAAAACACCCACGGCAACGCCGCCAGCGTAAAGCGAAGAGCCGTCAGCAGCAGTGGATCAATAGCCGCCAGACCCAGTTTGGTGATGGGAAAGTTCAGACCCCAGACAGCCGTCACCAACACGGCCAGGATCAGGTGTTTTTTCTGCATGAAGTTCTATTTCCAGTATGCCGGGCCAGTGGCTGTATGCCCCAACCACGACGCCACTATGCGCAACAGGGGCAATGGCTCGCTTGCACTATCAGGTCATAGATCATTAAATTCGGGCCATGCGCGAAACTGAAATAGATCCCTACGAAAACACTCCCCGCGATGCAGTGGTCACGGCCAATAACTATCTGGATGGCCAGCACTTTGCTCTGCATACGCACCGACGTGGCCAGTTTGCCTACGCCGCCTGTGGCGTCATCACGGTATTCACTCGCCAGGGCAACTGGGTCGTCCCCCCACAAAGAGCTATCTGGGTACCGGCGGGCGTCCCCCATGAGATGAGCATGAGCGGACCGGTGACCATGCTTAATACCTACATCCGTAACCGCGCCGCCGCTCGACTCGGTCTGCCTGCGCACTGCCAGGTATTCGGCGTCTCGGCATTGCTCAAACAACTGCTGATCCGGGCCATGGACGTTCCGGCACTGTATGCCAAGGAAGATCTGGACGGACACTTGATGACCTTGCTGCTCCACGAAATAGCCGGCATGTCGCCCTTATCGCTCAATGCACCGCTTCCGAGCGAACCACGGCTGGTGCACGTCTGTCGAAAGCTGCTGGAGCAACCGTCACTGGAAACCGGAATTGATGATATGACTCGGCAGGTCGGGATGAGCCGCCGCACATTTACCCGGCTGTTTCGCCAACAAACCGGTATCAGCTTTGTCGAATGGCGTCAGCAGGCATGTCTGTTGGCGGCCGTGGTGCGTTTGGGTAACGGAGAGGCAATTACGCGGGTGGCAACTGATCTGGGCTATAGCAGCCCGAGTGCCTTCACCAGTGTTTTCCGTCGAGTACTGGGCGAAGTACCCAGTCGGTATTTCCCGAAAAAAATGCTTTGAACTTTCCCCGGCAGTCTCAAAATCCCCACAGACCTATCAATAAACATTACCATTTACGACGTAACAGCCGAAAACGATGGAAACTCGAATGCGCAGGTCTGCTGTATTTCTTTTGGTATCCATGCTGACAGCGTGCGGGACTGGGCTGCCCGTCGAGAAAACGAAAGCAGTGGAGAACGTAGCCTCCGCAAATGGGCACGCCCCACTGAACATGGATGGTTATACCGCCAGCAAACTGGATGCCCTGCTCAAAGAACGCTCAGCGATCAATCCCGAAGACATAGGGCAGATGAACAATCTGATTTCACGGGAGTTTTTGGGACGGCCCTATTCCGCGAACAGGTTGCAGGGCTCTGCTACCACGCCGGAAGCATTGGTCGTCGACTTCAGGGGCCTGGACTGTTTCACCTATCTGGATTACGTCGAAGCGCTGAGAAAGTCCAACAATGAAGCGGACTTCTTCAAAAACCTCATTCAGACGCGTTATGTGAACGGCAATCTCGATTACCTGCATCGCCGGCACTTCTTCACCGACTGGTCGCAGGCCGAGCAAAAACTGGCCGACGACGTCACCGCGCAAATCAGCCCTCATGCGGTAACCGTGGTTAAGCGCCTCAATCGAAAAGCCGATGGCAGCGCTTACTTGCCGGGCGTGCCCATGACCGAGCGCACGATTACCTATATCCCCAGCGCGTTTGTTAACGACCATGTGATCAGCCGTTTGCAGACTGGCGATTACGTTGGCATCTACACCCAACTCGCCGGCCTCGACGTTACCCATACCGGGTTCTTTATCAACAAGGACGAAGGGCCCGTGCTGCGTAATGCCTCTTCGAAGAAAAAGAACCGGGAAGTCGTAGACTCTCCCTTCAAGGACTACATCGCGAAGACCCCGGGGATCGTGGTGTTACGAGCGCGGCAATCTGTGCCAGAGAGTCAATGAATTCTGGTTCGCCCATCTTGTGCGAACCCTCTCCCCTCAAAAATCAACAAAGCCCGTCTTGTGCGCGATGCTGTTCACTTAAGGAAGTCTGGAGGCCTGAGAAGTATCTGTGGCGAGGGAGCTTGCTCCCGCTGGACTGCGTAG
>NZ_JBXAMS010000021.1:0-124190 GCF_058800905.1 Pseudomonas sp. GW822-FHT04C11
GTCCAGCGGGAGCAAGCTCCCTCGCCACAGATACTTCTCAGGCCTCCAGACTTCCTTAAGTGAACAGCATTGCGCCATTGGCGGGCTTACTGTCAAAGGCATTCGTCAAAACGCAAAACACGAACAGCCAAACGCGCCCCAGAATCCCTGGAAGTCGCTGACGGGTGCGTTCGACAAGCGCGCCCGCTCATGGCTGTGGGCATGCACTGCGCAGGCACCTGCGCACTGATGCATCTGGGCGGTGAGCGGTGCCAAGGGTTTCCAGTGCCCCGGCACGTTCACCACCGGTGACCAGTCGGGCATGACCGGCAAACGCGGTGGGCCGAGTTTTTCGAATTCGAGGCTGCCGTACACCACCTTGCCATCGACCACGGTCAGCACCGATTCAATCCATTTGATCGCTTCGTCGTCGACGCTGAAGTAGTCGGCAGACAACGCCACCAGATCGGCCAGTTGCCCGACCTTGATCTGGCCCTTTGTGCCTTGCTCGGAGGAGAACCAGGCGCTGCCATGGGTGTAGAGTTCCAGCGCCGTGTCACGGCTCAGGCCTTGCGGGTAAAGCTCCAGGCCGCCGACGGTGCGGCCGCTGACCAGCCAGTAGAGTGATGTCCATGGGTTGTAGCTGGAAACCCGTGTGGCGTCGGTGCCGGCACCGACCGGAATACCTTCGGCGAGCATGCGCTGGATCGGAGGGGTGTGCTCGGCAGCCTTGGCGCCGTAACGGTCGACAAAGTATTCGCCCTGAAAAGCCATGCGGTCCTGAATCGCAATGCCGCCGCCCAGTGCACGAACCCGCTCGATGTTCTGCGGGGTGATGGTTTCGGCGTGATCGAAGAACCACGGCAGCCCGTCGAACGGGATATCGCGGTTGACCTTTTCGAACACATCGAGCATCCGGCTGATCGATTCGTTGTAGGTGGCGTGCAGGCGAAATGGCCAGCGCTGCTCGACCAGATGCCGCACCACCGGTTCCAGTTCCTGCTCCATGGTTTGCAGCAGATCGGGGCGTGGTTCGAGGAAGTCTTCAAAGTCGGCGGCGGAGAACACCAGCATTTCGCCAGCGCCGTTGTGCCGCAGGAAATCGTCACCCTGGCCGTAGTGCGAGGTACTGGTCCAGTTCTTGAAGTCGGTCAGTTCTTCCTTGGGTTTTTGGGTGAACAGGTTGTAAGCGATGCGCACGCTCAGTTGCCGGTCCTTCGCCAATTGCTGGATGACCTGATAGTCGTCCGGGTAATTCTGAAAGCCGCCACCGGCATCGATGGCGCTGGTGACACCGAGGCGATTGAGTTCGCGCATGAACTGCCGGGTCGAGTTGAGCTGATACTCCAGTGGCAGCTTCGGCCCCTTGGCCAGCGTCGAGTAGAGAATCATCGCATTCGGGCGGGCGATCAGCATGCCTGTAGGGTCGCCATTGGCATCGCGCTGGATTTCGCCACCCGGCGGGTTCGGGGTATTGCGGTCGTAGCCCACCACTTTGAGTGCTGAGCGGTTGAGCAGGGCGCGGTCATACAGGTGCAGGACGAACACCGGTGTGTCAGGCGCAGCCTTGTTCAGCTCTTCAATCGTCGGCAGGCGCTTTTCGGCGAACTGGAACTCGGTCCAGCCACCGACCACGCGCACCCATTGCGGTGCCGGTGTGCGATCAGCCTGGTCCTTGAGCATGCGCAAGGCGTCGACCAATGACGGCACACCTTCCCAGCGCAGTTCGAGGTTGTAGTTCAGGCCGCCACGGATCAGGTGCAGGTGCGAGTCGTTGAGGCCAGGGATCACCGTACGTTTTTGCAGGTCGATGACTTGCGTGCTGGCGCCGCGCAGGGGCATGACGTCCGTATCATTGCCGACGGTAATAAACCGCCCGTCCTTGATGGCGACCGCGCTCGCAAGGGGTTTATCCCGGTCGACCGTGTGCATGCGACCGTTGAACAGGATGAGATCGGCTGGGGAGTTGGTCATGCTGGTGCTCTGCGCAAATAGAGGACTGGTCCAGGCGCTGACGGTGCCTGCCGAAAGGCCTTGCAGTACGCGGCGGTGGTTGAAATCGTCGTGTTCATCAGGTGGGCTCATGGCGCCGTTCTCCGCAGGTGTTCGGTCGAGCGAGCAGCCGAATGTGCGAGCCATACGGCCAGCAAAGAATATAGACGGCAAATCCGCAGTCGATGTGTCGGGCGGGCACATTTACGACCGGCAGAAACGACGAATCCCGCCATAAGGGCGGGATTCGTAGGCAGCCAGAGGGCTCCCGAGGCTGGGAGCCGTCGTCTTAGCTTGGGAACAGCTCGGACAGTTTCATGGCCAGCATCATGTCGCCTTCAGCGCGCAGTTTGCCGCCCATGAATGCCTGCATGCCGTCGGTCGAACCGTCGACGATGCCTTCCAGGGTTTCGCCGTCCATGACCAGAGTCACTTGAGCGTCCGGGTTCTCGCCTTCTTTCAGCTCGCACGTGCTGTCTTTAACGATCAGCGAGAAGTTCTTGGTGTCGTCGATGCGGAAACCGAAAACCAGGTCCAGACCGGCAGCAGCGGCTGGGTTGAACTTGGCTTTCATGGCTTGTACGGCGTCAGCTACGGAGGTCATGGTTCGATCCTTTTATGAAGTGTTACAGCAAGGGTCACAGTGATCCGGACTCAACGGAAAGTGATGAGTTCCGGGGCCTTCAGCAGTTGCAAATGTGCATGACTGTTGAAGGAAGCCAGTGTCACCTCGCGACCACGGAACTTCAGTTGGTTGAGCGAGGTGTTAACGATTTGCCAATTCAGCTCAAAGGCCTGCCTGGCCGGCATTTGAGTAATCAGGTGGAGCAGGGCAGTGATGGTCCCGCCGGAGGTGAACACGGCGATTTTCTGGGTGTTGTCGGCCTGTTCGAGAATACGCTGCAAACCGGCCTGGACCCGCTCGACGAAGCCTGGCCAGCTTTCCAGCCCCGGTGGGTCGTAAGTACCGGCCAACCAACGCTCGATGATCAAGGCAAAGATTCGCTGAAACTCGCCGCGATTCTGCGCGGCATTGCGCAGAATATTCAGGGCTTCGGGTTCTTCGGGCAGCAGGTCCGGAATCAGCGCGCGAATCACCGCGTCGGCGTCGAACTCGTTGAAGGCTGAATCGATTTCCAGCGGCGGCACTGGCAGGCCGACAGCGCCGAATTGTGCCAGGGCACTGCTGGCGGTGTGTTGCTGGCGACGCAGGTCGCCCGACAGGCAGCGATCGAAACTCAATCCCAGTTCAGCCAGGTGACTGCCGAGTATTTCTGCCTGGCGAATACCGGTCGGCGACAGCACGTCGTAGTCGTCTGCACCGAAAGAGGCCTGGCCATGTCGAATCAAATAGATGCTGCCCACGTCCGCGTCATCCGGGTACGTTGAAGGTTTTGCGAGGTTATGAGGATGGCGATGAGCTGTCAATGAAAAAACATACGCTTGTTTGAAATGCTCGTTGGGGGCCTGTCACGGAAGGTTTCACGACTGGTCGCAACGCGGCTGCATGGGTATGCTGAAGGTATACGCGCCTGCGTGTTCTGCGGCGCACTGTCGTTAAGGAGTCAATGTGGAGTTTTTTGCCGAGTACGCAAGTTTTCTGGCTAAAACCGTTACCCTGGTGATCGCCATTCTGGTGGTCCTGGCCAGCTTTGCGGCGTTGCGCAGCAAAGGCCGGCGCAAGTTCACGGGCCAGTTGCAGGTCAGTAAACTCAATGATTTCTACAAGGAACTGCGTGAGCGCCTGGAGCAGACACTGCTCGACAAGGACCAGCTCAAGGCCTTGCGTAAATCCGAAGCCAAGTCCGAGAAAAAACAGAAGAAAAAGCCGGAGGCCAAACCGCGGGTGTTCGTGCTGGATTTCGATGGTGACATCAGGGCTTCAGCGACTGAAAGCCTGCGCCATGAAATTACCGCGTTGTTGTCCCTGGCCACGCCGAAGGACGAAGTCGTGCTGCGCCTGGAAAGCGGCGGTGGCATGGTTCACAGCTACGGTCTGGCGTCCTCGCAACTGGCGCGCATTCGTCAGGCCGGTGTGCCATTGACCGTGTGTATCGACAAGGTCGCGGCCAGCGGTGGTTACATGATGGCGTGCATCGGCGAGAAGATCATCAGTGCGCCGTTTGCCATTCTGGGTTCGATCGGGGTGGTGGCGCAGTTGCCTAACGTCAATCGCCTGCTGAAAAAGCACGACATCGACTTTGAAGTCCTGACGGCGGGTGAGTACAAGCGCACGCTGACAGTGTTTGGCGAAAACACCGAGAAGGGCCGGGAGAAGTTCCAGGAAGACCTGGATGTGACTCACGAACTGTTCAAGAACTTCGTCTCACGCTACCGGCCGCAACTGGCCATCAATGAAGTGGCCACCGGTGAAGTCTGGCTGGGTGTTGCCGCACTGGAAAAACGACTGGTCGATGAGCTGAAAACCAGCGATGAATACCTTGCCGAACGGGCCAAGGGCGCAGAGCTGTTTCACTTGCATTATGCCGAACGCAAGAGCCTGCAAGAACGCGTCGGCCTGGCGGCCAGCGGTTCGATTGATCGGGTCTTGCTGACGTGGTGGAGCCGTCTCACCCAGCAGCGTTTTTGGTAGGGAGCACGGGGCTCGCCAATGCGGGCCCGTTTTTACGGCGTCGAGTGCAATGCTCGACGCTGCTCAGTTTCGAGTGTTTACCCGCCGTATTTCAGGTCTTTTGAGACCGTCGCGTTTTCCCACCGGATTGAGGACATTTCCTGCTTTTTTTGCGGCAGGCGATGCATAAGCTCATAGCTCCCGAATCAACTGCAAAGGATTGCAAATGATGGCGCTAGAGAGTCAACACCAGCCTGTCCCCCGCCGGTTATCTGCTCGGAACAAACAGCCACTGTCGAGCCTTGCACTGGACGCCGTATTGCCCTCGACCCCGACCCAATATGCCGCGAAGCTGATCGAGGAACGTTGGGGAGCAGAGTTATTGGCTGCTCGCCTGGTTGACCTCAATTACCATTTTTATGGTTACCCTGCACAACAGGACGTGCAGCAAGGCCGGGTCAGAAAATCACAAAGCCTGGTACAGGCCCTGTTGTCCAACCATCAGACCGTGGGCGCGGGTCGTTTCGGGGAAACGGGATTCGGCCTGTACACGCCTCCTGCCGTGGGCCCGGAAGTCCAAATCGTCGAGATCGATGAGTCTATCAATCCAGATGGCGGGTTCCTGGACTATGAGGGCATCTACCGCCATACCGACCCTCAGCTCTACGGTCCGAGCACTCAGCTAAAGCTGCAGCCGGCAGCGTTCAAAAAGTGGGTGTGGGAGCTGGAGTTCAAGGACAAATACACCGCTTATGTGCACGCTGCGTGGCCTTCCGACGAGGTTTGTCTTGCCCCCCAAGGTTATCCGCTGCGCACTTCGGTCAAGACGGCCTTTGTCATGGCGGCTTATTTGCAACACCGGGAAAACAGCCTGACCCAGGACGGACTCAAACTGGCACTGCAGGTTGCCGGGTTTGATCCGCAGCAAACGTGGGAGCAACTGACGGTTGAGCAATTGCAGGCCTGGGCGACGACCGAGTCCTCCATAGAGGCTGCGCGTCTGGTCATTTACCGTTATGTATCGAGCGAT
Source organism: Pseudomonas sp. GW822-FHT04C11 (assembly GCF_058800905.1). Taxonomy (NCBI): domain Bacteria; kingdom Pseudomonadati; phylum Pseudomonadota; class Gammaproteobacteria; order Pseudomonadales; family Pseudomonadaceae; genus Pseudomonas; species Pseudomonas sp. GW822-FHT04C11. The sequence goes on from NZ_JBXAMS010000021.1 coordinate 5,574, forward strand.
ATCTGGAGCTTTCGAGAGAGAATCAGTGAGCGGATTTTGCTTTATGTCCCGAGTAACTCTTCTCCGTTCCACGAATTTGCCGATCAACAGGCCTTGCACAAATGGGTGGTCGATGTGGGCCGGGACGTTGCCAGGAGGGATGCTCTGGCAGCGCATTTTTCCGAAGATGACCGGCAGGACGGCACATTCCACGCAGGCGTGTCGACCGCGTTGGAGGGCATGGCGCTTTACCCCAAACAGCATCATTTGAAGAAAGGCCATGGTTTTTTCAACGATGATGGTTACTGGGATCCTGCCGATTACATTCACTTCGAGGTCGCAACGTCTCCAATCGATCCCTTCGCGCAGTGGGTGTTGCTGATGAAGCAAGCGGCCCAGTCCAGTATTGAAAAGATTCGAGACGATGCCCAGGTCAATCGGGATGATTTGAGAGCGGTGGTCGAGCCCATTGTGCAATGGATCAACAAATTTGGTCCCTTGGCGTTGTTCGTTCCGGGTGGCGAAGGTTTGTTGGCGCTGGCCGGACTGATCGATGCCGGTTATGGATTGGCTCAGGCGGTTGATGGCAAGACCGCTGAAGAGCGTTCGGCAGGTGTCACGCGTACCGTATTCGGTTTGCTCAATGCCTTGCCACTGGCCGCGGAAGGGGCAGCCATCAAGGCCGAAGAGCATGCCGTCGGCATCGGGTCTGAACCCGGTCCTGCCCCCGCGTTTATGGACGAACCCTTGTCCGGCGAGTCCTCGCTGGTGGCCGGAAATGTTGCACCTTCCGCCGTTGGCGCTGAACGGGCGCAACTGATGCGAGGTATTGGGCCGAGTGTCCAGGCATTCAGCGATGAGGTTCTGGCCCAGATAGCTCATGTCAGCCCCGTGGATGATGATGTATTACGCCTGATGCACACCGGGCAGCGGTCACCGGCTCCGGTGCTGGCGGATACCATCAGTCGTTTCACGCTCGATCAGGATCTGCAGCGTGCCGTTGACGCGCTCCCCGAAGGCTCGGCGCAGGCCGAACAGCTAAAAAGCACGCGAGTCGAACAGTTCAGGCAGCGCTACGACGCGCTACAGCAATCGGATAATGACTGGGTCAGGTTGTTTCGGGATCAATATCCCAGTTTGCCGAAAAGTGCGGTGGAGCAAATGCTCGACAGGTCGGGAGTGGACATTGCTGCGCCCCACACGCTGGCTGACGCCAAGCGAGTGCTCGGGCAGTTGGGCGGCAAGGCGCAGCAGTACACGCAGCATGTACGTCTGTGCCGCGCCTATGAGGGGCTTTATCTGAAGTCGGTCGAAAACGCCGACAGTGATGTGCTTGTATTGCAGACGCTGGAACGGCTGCCGGGCTGGTCGCGTGCGACTCGAATCGAAGTGCTCTACGGGCGGGTCGGTACGGCTGACTTTGATCAAGCGCTGTTCGGGCTTCTGCCGCAAGAACAACGCGCGGCCCTCGGTTTGCGTCCAGGCCGCGAATGGCAGGACTTGCAGTCCAAAATTCGGGAACACGTCCTGCCGCGCTCCGAATTGATGCTGGGGCTACACAGGATCGACTCCGGATTGCCCTTTCAGCGTTTCGGGTTGCACGGCGGCGGATTCCCTGGCACCGCGCAGTTCGGCGAGCTGTCCACAGAAATCATGAGGCTTCAGGTTAAAGAGATTTATCCTGCTTTTACGACTGAGCAGGCGGATGAGTTTCTATTGAATGCAGGCGCCCAGGCTCAGGCTGATCTTTATCGGCTGAGGTTGCAGTCAGAGCAACTACGTTTCGATATCACCGGTTGGATCGAAAACATCACCGATGATATCGAAGAGATGGATATAGATATTCTGCTCGCGGGTGATGAGGGCACGGAGGGAATGAGCGACGCCGAGATTAAGGCGGAGAACGACGCGCGCATAGACGAATGGATGGATATTGAACGTGATACCCGATATGAGCTGGCCGAAGACCTGATCGCCATTTGGCAAAAGCGTAGCGGGCCAGAAAGCCGGGTTTATCGGGACGGACAGTTCATCGGCTTTCACCTGGATATGGACTTCGAGCAGATGCACTACCTCCCGCAGCTCAACGTAAAGTTGAATGACGTAGTCTCTCTCACCATGCCGAATTTCAAGTTAACGCAGCGCGGCAGCCTTAACGGATTCCTTGAGTGTTTCCCCAACCTTCGCACATTGAATATGCAGGGCGTTGATCTACGACTCTTTGACCAGAATGGCATAGCGGTTGGTCGATTGCCGCCTGCCATCGGCCAGTTGTCTCGGCTTGAGATCTTGAACCTGAAAGCGACCCGGCTGGTCCTGACGGAGGGAACCGTAGGCCAACTCGCCGAGCTCACCCGACTTCAGGAGCTCGATCTAAGCGAAAATCCGTTGGGTCTCCCACCGCCAGTGTTTGAGATGTCCGAATTGCGTCAACTCAAGTTGAGGCGTGCGGAGCTTAAATCTTGCCCGACTTTTGCTCTGGATTTTCATGGCCTGGAGCGCTTGGATCTTCGTGATAACCAGCTTGTCCGAGTGCCTGAATCGGTTCGTGAGCAGTCGGTGGCCGTGGGCAACGTCTTGCTTTCAGGTAATCCGCTAACCGACGTAGACAGTCTGCAATGGGTTGTAGCCCATCGAAAGCAGACAGGGATCAATTTATGGATGGGGTCAGCGGTACACGATGTTACCAGTCCAAACACGTGGTTGACCGGGCTTCTCCCTGAGCAGGCGGCACAACAGACTGCACGCTGGGAGCGTGTGTTTGCAAAAGAGGGGAGTGATCGTTTCTTCGGTACTTTGGACGCGCTGACGCGCACGGCCGATTTCCTGGTGGACTATGCACCTTTGCAACAGCGAGTGTGGCGAATGGTTAATGAGATGGATGCTTCGCAGGAGCTTTGCCAGCACCTGTTCGAGGGCGTGGAATGGTCGATTTTCGATAGGGATGATCCGTTTGCCAGTTTTGTACGACTGGAAGACAGAATCACTTTATTCAAGGAGCCGCCAGTGAAAAAAGCCAGTCTCGATGGTGAGACTTTTCAAGCGTAGTAGGTGGAGCGAGGAGTCTGTAGCCACAATAAAAAACCTTGAGCCCGGCACCTGTCCGGGCTCAAGGTTTTTTTGTCGATCAGCGGCGACGGAACAGCGGCAGCGGTTCGTCGGTGGCGGCCTGGTAGGTCACCGAGAAGTCCTTGAGGCTTTCAAGGGCTTCGTACGGGTCTTTGTCCGCGCGCAATGCATACGCGTCGAAACCGCAGCGGTGCAGGTAGAACAACTGGTCGCGCAGCACATCGCCGATCGCCCGCAGTTCGCCCTTGTAGCCGTAGCGGTCACGCAGCAGGCGCGCGTTGGAGTAGTTGCGCCCGTCGGTGAAGGCCGGGAAGTTCAAAGCAATGACCTGGAAGTGATCGACGTCGTCACCGATTTCCTCGGCTTCTTCATCGGCATCCAGCCACACCCCCAAACCGCCATCACGCGCCTTGAGCGCATGCGCATGATCGCGCCACAGGGCCAGCGGGACGATCAGGTCGTCGCAGTTGGAAATGCCGTCGAAAGTCGCGTCCTTGGGCAACAAGTGCCAGGTTTCGTCGATGACTTCGTTGTTCTTAATTATTCGCTGCATAGACGCGTTCCTTGAAGAGGTCGATGCCGATACGTTGATAGGTGTCGATGAAGCGTTCGTCTTCGGTACGTTGTTCCACGTACACGTCGATCAGCTTCGAGATCACGTCAGGCATGTCGTCCTGGGCAAAGGACGGGCCGAGGATCTTGCCCAGGCTGGCGTCACGGCTGGCGCTGCCACCGAGGGATACCTGGTAGAACTCTTCACCTTTCTTGTCCACTCCGAGGATGCCGATGTGGCCGACGTGGTGGTGACCACAGGCGTTCATGCAGCCGGAGATGTTCAGGTCCAGTTCGCCAATGTCGAACAGGTAGTCCAGGTCATCGAAACGACGCTGGATGGCTTCGGCGATCGGGATCGACTTGGCGTTGGCCAGGGAGCAGAAGTCGCCACCGGGGCAGCAGATGATGTCGGTCAGCAGGCCGATATTCGGTGTAGCGAAGCCTTGCTCGCGCAATTCACCCCACAGGGTGAACAGTTGGCTCTGCTCGACGTCAGCCAGAATGATGTTCTGCTCATGGGAGGTGCGCAGCTGGCCAAAGCTGTAGCGGTCGGCCAGGTCGGCAACGCCATCGAGCTGCTTGTCGGTCAGGTCGCCCGGTGCAACGCCGGTCGGCTTGAGCGACAGGGTTACCGCGACATACCCCGGCTTCTTGTGAGCCAGGGTGTTGCGGGTGCGCCAGCGAGCAAAGCCCGGATATTGCTTGTCGAGTTCAGCCAGTTCTGCCGTCTGATCGTTCAGGACTTTGTAGTCCGGATCGACGAAGTGCTTGGCGACGCGATGCACTTCAGCCTCGGTCAGCGTGGTCTGGCCACCGCGAAGGTATTCCATTTCCGCGTCGACTTTTTGTGCGAAGACTTCAGGCGTCAGGGCCTTGACCAGAATCTTGATCCGCGCCTTGTACTTGTTGTCGCGACGACCATAGCGGTTGTACACACGCAGGATGGCGTCGAGGTAGCTCAACAGGTCTGGCCACGGCAGGAATTCATTGATGAACGCGCCAACGACAGGCGTTCGGCCGAGGCCACCACCGACCAGCACGCGGAAACCCAGTTCGCCTGCGGCGTTGTGCACCGGCTCAAGGCCGATGTCATGGACTTCAATGGCTGCACGGTCCGAGGTCGAACCGTTGATGGCGATCTTGAACTTGCGCGGCAGGTAGGCGAATTCCGGGTGGAAGGTGGTCCACTGACGGACGATTTCGCACCACGGACGCGGATCGATCAACTCGTCGGCAGCGACACCGGCGAACTGATCGGTGGTGACGTTGCGCAGGCAGTTGCCGCTGGTCTGGATAGCGTGCATCTGCACGGTCGCCAGCTCAGCCAGGATGTCCGGGATGTCTTCCAGTGCCGGCCAGTTGAACTGGACGTTCTGCCGGGTACTGATGTGGGCATAGCCCTTGTCGTAGTCGCGGGCAATCTTGGCCATCATTCGCGTCTGGCGCGAAGTCAGTTGGCCATAAGGCACGGCAACCCGCAGCATCGGAGCGAAGCGCTGGATGTAAAGGCCATTTTGCAGGCGCAGGGGGCGGAATTCTTCTTCGCTCAGCTCGCCTGCCAGATAGCGTCGGGTCTGATCACGGAACTGCTTGACGCGGTCCTCGATGATCCGCTGATCGTACTCGTCGTATACGTACATATAGGTCCTGTTCTCAGGCTTGGGCCAATCAGGAACAGCTGCGTTTTCCGCTCGCTTGATTCCGATACTGCCTTGGCAATTCTGCGCGCACGGCCGCGCACTCCCCACGGAGCCGAGGCAAGATACCAGTTTGCGTTTATGCGCAAAAGTGATGTTTGAGTATATGTAAAGAACCAAATCGACTAATGAGACTGGTTATTGTCTCACCCACATTTGTGGTGCGGGCAATCCTCTACTTAACTGTGCTCGAGTCTTTCTGCAATCACCGATAAAACCGACAAGAGGCGATGCAATGAGCAACCCAACCAAAGCACGGAAAAGCGATAGCACCGTCGATGCATGGGCCATTCTGTTTCTGATCATCCTGGTAGTGGGCACTGCGGTGTTCTGGGTCAGCCATCAATAGGTAAGCGTGTCCGGGCCCTGTCCTGACGATTGTCGGACAAAACGTCGATTAATCGCGATTTGCCAGCACTTCGCTGGCTATAATGCGCGGCTAATTGCCGGGGCTCGGATATTCAATGTTCAAGTTTTTCTGTGGGGTATTGCTGACGTTTTGCTCGGTCTATGGATCGGGTACGCAAGCGGCGTCAGTGCTGTTCCTGAGTCCTGGCACCTCTACGGAAACTTTTTGGCTGAGCTATTCGCAATTCATGCAGGCTGCCGCCCGGGATCTGGGCATGGACCTGCAGATCCAGTATTCCGAGCGCGTGCCTGAAACCACGATCAAACAGGCCCGTGAAGCCCTGCAAGGGCCAAAACGTCCGGACTATCTGGTGTTCGCCAACGAGCAATATGTTGCGCCGGAAATTTTGCGGCTGTCCGAGGGCAGCGGCGTGAAGCTGTTTATCGTCAATAGCGCGCTAAACGCTGATCAACTGGCGTTGCTCGGCAATCGCGAGAAAAAATACCCGGCTTTGCTCGGTAGCCTGGTACCCAACGATGAGGAGGGCGGTTACCTGATGCTCAAGGAGTTGATCCGCCTGCATCCTCCGGTCGCCCCCGGCCAGAAACTTGAATTGCTGGCGTTTGCCGGTTTGAAAATCACGCCGGCCTCGCAGTTGCGTGAAAAGGGCTTGATGCGGGCGTTGCGCGAGCACCCCGAGGTGCATTTGCAGCAACTGGTGTACGGCGGCTGGAACCGTCAGCGCGTCCATGAGCAGGCGACGTTGCTGTTCAAGCGCTATCCGCAGACGTCGCTGATCTGGACGGCCAACGATGAAATGGCGTTCGGCGCGATGCAGGCCTATGAAGAGGCGGGCGGCACGCCGGGCAAGGGCGCGCTGTTCAGCGCCGTCAATACCTCGCCGTCAGCCTTGCAGGCACTGCTGGATGGTCGTCTTAGTGTATTGGTAGGCGGACACTTCAGCCTGGGCGGTTGGGCGCTGGTGCAGTTGCATGACTATGACCAGGGCGTCCATGTCGAACGATATGGCGGTCGTGACCGGCAGGTCCCGCTGTTGCAGTTGATTGATCGGGAACAGGCCAGGCGCTTGTTGGCCATCGGTGCCACGCAGAACTACGGTGTGAACTTTCGCAGCTTTTCGGCCAAGGATCGTCCGCTGAGCTATCGCTATCCGTTCAGCCTGCAAGCACTGATGCACTGACGTCGGGCTAAACCCCGGCCAGATGCAGGACCAGTTTCACGATACCGAACAGCGTCAGCGCAAAGACTGCGGTGAACAGAATGCCCAATATCACGAAATGACTGGGTTTGCCGTGTGTGAAGTCGCGGGCGCGGTTCTTTCCGCTCTGTACGCCGAACGCCGCCGCCATCACGCTGTGCAGCATCTGCCAGAAGCTGGGTGGTTTGTTGTCGACTGGATCGTCCATAAATCCCTCGTCACCGGAGTGTATTAGGCAAGCATAGTCAATCTTCCCGGGGCCGTGAGGCCACCCACCCGCTAGGGTCAGCTCAACTGGCTCACATAAGTGCCCGTGCCCTTGAGAATGTTCTGCAACGTTTCTTCCACTTCAGCCAGATCCGCCGGCGCGGTGCTGTGGTGGATTTCCAGATGATCGTCGCCATTCAGCGCATCGGCGTCAGCGGCGGCTATTTCGATCAGCAGGCGGGTAGGGCTGAGGGTGACTTTCACGCCGTCGAGGGTCGACGGTTCGCCATCAAGGGTGATCTCCAGCTCATCTTCATCCGGGTAGCGAGTCATCAAAAACATCTCGCCCTGATTGCTGTGGCAGCAGAGCATGGCCAGGTTGTCTTCTTCGTCATCGCACGGGTTGGCGATAAGGTGGGCGGTGGTCAGTTGCATGGGGAAAATCCTCGCTCAAGGAGCGTTATGAAGACGACAAAAGCCGATTCTGCCAGCCCGAGTGAATTTCTGCTCGGATGTGTGTCTGAAAGTGTGTTGTGAACACTACAAGGGGAGTCGGTCATTTCTGGTACGAAGGCACCGTAAATCCGGGCATAAAACCGTCTTTTTTTCACGCAACTGCTAGTGTTGTTCGATGCGCTGCCGATGAGTTACGTACCGATGACCGAATATGTCGCAGCATCGCAAGCAGGCAGGTTGTCGCACCCGATAAGCTGCGCAACCAATGGGCACCTCTAAAGACATTGCTTGTCTATCCGGTAGTCGTTTTTACAGATGCCCATTCATGGAAGGTGAATGTGACCTGAGTGTCTCGTCCAGCTTCACCCATCTGTCACCCTGTTAACCTCTGCCCGAGATTCAGGAACTGGGTGACGGATTGCCCCGACAGGGGTTTTGCACGCGACGCTTCCATCAATAACAAGCCCAAGCGGAGTACCACAGATGGCGTTCTTCACCGCAGCCAGCAAAGCCGACTTCCAGCAACAACTGCAAGCGGCACTGGCGCAGCACATCAGTGAACAGTCACTGCCACAAGTGGCGCTGTTCGCTGAACAATTCTTCGGCATTATTTCCCTCGATGAGCTGACCCAGCGCCGGTTGTCCGACCTCGCCGGCTGCACCCTTTCTGCCTGGCGCCTGCTTGAGCGCTTTGATCACGCGCAACCGCAAGTGCGCGTTTACAACCCGGATTACGAACGTCACGGCTGGCAGTCGACCCACACGGCGGTCGAAGTGCTGCACCACGACTTGCCATTTCTCGTGGACTCGGTGCGCACCGAGCTGAACCGTCGCGGCTACAGCATCCACACCTTGCAAACCACGGTGCTGAGCGTGCGTCGCGGCGCCAAGGGCGAGTTGCTGGAAATCCTGCCTAAAGGCTCCCAGGGCGAAGGCATTCTGCAAGAATCGCTGATGTACCTTGAGATCGACCGTTGCGCCCATACCGCCGAACTCAATGTATTGAGCAAGGAACTGGAGCAGGTTCTCAGTGAAGTCCGCGTTGCGGTCGCCGATTTCGAACCGATGAAAGCCAAGGTCCAGGAACTGATCGAAGGCATCGACAAGAGCAAGTTTGCCGTCGATGCCGAAGAAAAGAGCGAGATCAAGGGCTTCCTCGAGTGGCTGGTGGGCAACCACTTCACGTTCCTCGGTTACGAAGAGTTCGTGGTTCGCGATGACAAGGATGGCGGCCATATCGAGTACGACCAGAGCTCGTTCCTGGGCCTGACCCGATTGCTGCGCGCCGGCCTGACGGCTGACGACCTGCGTATCGAAGACTACGCCGTGAACTACCTGCGTGAACCGACGCCGCTGTCGTTCGCCAAGGCTGCGCACCCAAGCCGTGTGCACCGTCCGGCTTACCCTGACTACGTGTCGATCCGCCAGATCGATGCCAACGGCAAAGTCATCAAGGAATGCCGTTTCATGGGCCTGTACACCTCGTCGGTGTATGGCGAAAGCGTGCGGGTCATTCCGTACATCCGTCGCAAGGTCGATGTCATCGAACAGCGCTCCGGCTTCCAGTCCAAGGCGCACCTGGGCAAGGAACTGGCCCAGGTACTCGAAGTACTGCCGCGTGACGATCTGTTCCAGACTCCGGTCGACGAGCTGTTCAGCACCGTGATGTCGATCGTGCAGATCCAGGAACGCAACAAGATTCGCGTGTTCCTGCGCAAAGACCCGTACGGTCGCTTCTGCTACTGCCTGGCCTACGTGCCACGCGACATCTACTCCACCGAAGTGCGTCAGAAGATCCAGCAAGTGCTGATGGATCGCCTGAAAGCCAGCGATTGCGAATTCTGGACCTTCTTCTCCGAGTCCGTGCTGGCCCGTGTGCAACTGATTCTGCGGGTCGACCCGAAGAATCGTCTGGACATCGATCCACTGCTGCTGGAAAAAGAAGTGGTTCAGGCCTGCCGCAGCTGGCAGGACGACTACGCAAGCCTGGTGGTCGAAAGCTTCGGCGAAGCCCAGGGCACCAATGTGCTGTCCGACTTCCCGAAAGGCTTCCCGGCCGGCTACCGCGAGCGTTTCGCCGCGCATTCGGCTGTGGTCGACATGCAGCACCTGCTGAGCCTGAGCGAAAAAAATCCGCTGGTCATGAGCTTCTATCAGCCGCTGGGTCAGGTGTCCGGTCAGCGCGAGCTGCACTGCAAGCTGTACCACGCCGATACCCCGCTGGCCCTGTCCGACGTCTTGCCAATCCTGGAAAACCTCGGCCTGCGCGTGCTGGGCGAGTTCCCGTATCGCCTGCGTCACAGCAACGGTCGCGAGTTCTGGATTCACGACTTCGCGTTCACCGCTGCTGAAGGCCTGGAACTCGACATCCAGCAGCTCAACGACACCCTGCAGGACGCGTTCGTCCACATCGTTCGCGGCGATGCCGAAAACGATGCATTCAACCGTCTGGTACTGACCGCCGGCCTGCCGTGGCGCGACGTTGCGCTGCTGCGTGCTTACGCCCGTTACCTGAAGCAGATTCGTCTGGGCTTCGACCTGGGCTACATCGCCAGCACCCTGAACAACCACACCGATATCGCTCGCGAATTGACCCGGTTGTTCAAGACCCGTTTCTACCTGGCGCGCAAGCTGACCAGCGACGACCTCGACGACAAGCAGCTGCGCCTGGAACAAGCGATTCTGAGCGCTCTGGACGACGTTCAAGTGTTGAACGAAGACCGCATCCTGCGTCGCTACCTGGACCTGATCAAGGCTACTTTGCGGACCAACTTCTACCAGACCGACGCCAACGGTCAGAACAAGTCCTACTTCAGCTTCAAGTTCAACCCGCACGCTATTCCAGAGCTGCCGAAGCCAGTACCGAAGTTCGAAATCTTCGTTTACTCGCCACGCGTCGAAGGCGTGCACCTGCGCTTCGGCAACGTGGCTCGTGGTGGTCTGCGCTGGTCCGACCGTGAAGAAGACTTCCGTACCGAAGTCCTGGGCCTGGTAAAAGCCCAGCAAGTGAAGAACTCGGTCATCGTGCCAGTGGGCGCCAAAGGCGGCTTCCTGCCGCGTCGCCTGCCGTTGGGCGGCAGCCGTGATGAGATCGCAGCAGAAGGCATCGCCTGCTACCGCATCTTCATTTCCGGTCTGTTGGACATCACCGACAACCTGAAAGACGGTGCGCTGGTACCGCCGGCCAACGTCGTGCGTCATGACGACGATGACCCGTACCTGGTGGTGGCAGCGGACAAGGGCACTGCGACCTTCTCCGACATCGCCAACGGTATTGCGATCGACTACGGCTTCTGGCTCGGTGACGCCTTCGCGTCGGGCGGCTCGGCCGGTTACGACCACAAGAAAATGGGCATCACCGCCAAAGGCGCGTGGGTTGGCGTACAACGTCACTTCCGCGAGCGCGGCATCAACGTCCAGGAAGACAGCATCACTGTCGTGGGTGTCGGCGACATGGCCGGTGACGTGTTCGGTAACGGTTTGTTGATGTCCGACAAGCTGCAACTGGTCGCAGCGTTCAACCACCTGCACATTTTCATCGACCCGAATCCACAGCCAGCCAACAGCTTCGCTGAGCGTCAGCGTCTGTTCGACCTGCCGCGTTCGGCGTGGTCGGATTACGACACCAGCATCATGTCTGAAGGCGGCGGGATCTTCTCCCGTAGCGCGAAGAGCATCGCGATTTCCCCGCAGATGAAAGAGCGCTTCGACATTCAGGCCGACAAGCTGACCCCGACCGAACTGCTGAACGCCTTGCTCAAGGCACCAGTGGATCTGTTGTGGAACGGCGGTATCGGTACGTACGTCAAAGCCAGCAGCGAAAGCCACGCCGATGTCGGCGACAAGGCCAACGATGCACTGCGCGTGAACGGCAACGAACTGCGCTGCAAAGTCGTGGGCGAGGGCGGTAACCTCGGTATGACCCAACTGGGTCGTGTCGAATTCGGTCTCAATGGCGGCGGCTCCAACACCGACTTCATCGACAACGCCGGTGGCGTGGACTGCTCCGACCACGAAGTGAACATCAAGATCCTGCTCAACGAAGTGGTGCAGGCTGGCGACATGACCGAGAAGCAACGTAACCAGTTGCTCGGCAGCATGACGGATGAAGTCGGCGGTCTGGTTCTCGGCAACAACTACAAGCAGACCCAGGCCCTGTCCTTGGCAGCCCGTCGCGCCTACGTGCGGATTGCCGAGTACAAGCGCTTGATGAACGACCTGGAAGGCCGTGGCAAGCTGGACCGTGCCATCGAGTTCCTGCCGACCGAAGATCAACTGAACGAGCGCGTTGCGGCAGGCCATGGTCTGACCCGTGCCGAGCTGTCGGTATTGATCTCCTACAGCAAGATCGACCTCAAGGAGCAGTTGCTCAACTCCCTGGTGCCGGACGACGACTATCTGACCCGCGACATGGAAACCGCTTTCCCGCCGATGCTGGTCAGCAAGTTCTCCGAGGCCATGCGTCGTCACCGTCTGAAGCGTGAGATCGTCAGCACCCAGATCGCCAACGATCTGGTCAACCACATGGGTATCACCTTCGTTCAGCGACTCAAAGAGTCGACCGGCATGAGCCCGGCGAACGTGGCCGGTGCGTATGTAATCGTGCGTGACATCTTCCATCTCCCGCACTGGTTCCGTCAGATCGAGGCGCTGGATTACCAGGTGTCGGCCGACGTACAACTGGAGCTGATGGATGAGCTGATGCGTCTGGGCCGTCGTGCCACTCGCTGGTTCCTGCGCAGCCGTCGCAACGAGCAGAACGCAGCGCGCGACGTCGCACACTTCGGTCCACATCTGGCAGCGCTGGGCCTCAAGCTCGACGAACTGCTGGAAGGTCCGACGCGCGAAGGCTGGCAGACTCGCTATCAGGCCTACGTCGCCGCTGGCGTACCCGAGTTGCTGGCGCGCATGGTTGCAGGCACCAGTCACCTGTACACCTTGTTGCCAATCATCGAGGCAGCGGACGTGACTGGCCAGAATGCAGCGGACGTGGCCAAGGCCTACTTCGCCGTGGGCAGCGCGTTGGACCTGACCTGGTACCTGCAACAGATCAGCGCTCTGCCGGTGGAAAACAACTGGCAAGCGCTGGCCCGTGAAGCGTTCCGCGATGACATCGACTGGCAGCAACGGGCGATCACCATCTCGGTCCTGCAAATGGGCAACGGCAAGCAGGACGTGGAAACACGTCTGGCCTTGTGGATGGACCAGAACCAGACCATGGTCGAGCGCTGGCGCGCCATGCTGGTGGACATCCGTGCCGCCAGCGGCACCGACTACGCCATGTACGCGGTCGCCAACCGCGAACTGCTGGACCTGGCGTTGAGCGGTCAAGCGGTGGTGCCTGTCACGGCCACTGCAATCGCTGAACTGGAGCCTGCTGCCTGATCATCAGGCGCTGAATAAAAAAGCCCCGTCTCGAGAGAGGCGGGGCTTTTTTTTTGTTGCAAGTGAGCATGGTCGGTCAGGCAGGGAAATTCAGGTCAATCACTTGATAGAAGGCTTTATCGGTATTTGCCACGTCCCAAATGGCGAGAAGGACGTGGTATCCCTTGCGCGGAGGCAAAGTCACTTCGTGTCGTTGAAGAGGACCAGGCATCAGTTCTTTGTCGGCCTCAGGTCCCCAGTATGGCTGGTAACTGTTGAGGTACGTCTTGAGCGGGGTTTCTTCGAAATGTCTCCTCGCCAATGGTTCATTGGAGTTCCAGTCCGCTTTGGTGATCAAGTACTTCCATCGGCGGGTCAAATGGCCTTGGCTTAACTCCCACATGAGCACCAGGTTTTGGCCCGACATGACGTCATGTTTTTTCCAGTGGGCGCCTGGTGCGTTGAGCAGGGCGCGTGCATCGCTATGCCCGCCACTGGCAATCATCCCGTCGAGGGGAGGTGCGATGTTGCGCACATCTTCCGGAGCATCAGGGTCCTGCAAGTTACCTTCAGTCGCAGGAAACAGTTTTCCGCCCTCAAGTGCGTTGGCTTGACCGGGATCCAGCTTACCTTCCTCAAGAAGGAACTGAGCGCGGGATTTTGGCGTGGTGATTCGGCCATGCCTGGGCCCAATTTCTTTCCTGTGGCTTAGCTCACTTAACAAACTCTCGATGAGTTTGTTTACCTCACCTGACGAGAGTTTTTCCAGCCCACTTTCAGAAGATTGTTCGTTTTTTGAAGTCATCGCATTGACACTCCATTCAATGAAACCACCAAAGACCGGACGAAAGTCCATCGGCCCGTCACCTGTCTGTCGAGGTGGATTAGAGAAGGAAGGATCGATCACTGTCTACTGTCAGAGTTGACAGTAGACAGTACGGTTTGGCTGTGTTTTCAGGCCTGGAAGGGAGGGTTATTTAATGGTTCGCAATCCTTCACTCGATAACGAAAGTTTATCTGACGGTTTAGTCAATAAATTATTGAGCGACTGGTCAAACTTTTGCAAGGCGCGAACTTGAATGCTCTGCTGTTCATTGATGTCGGCAACTATCTCGGCGGTAGGTTTAAAATCCGCCCACACCGGACTCAGGCTTTTTGCCTCATGGCCTTGAGCGGTTCCGATGTAATTGAGCCTGGCATCATAGAAAGCCGCCGAGACGTCGGCCTGCACATTGGAACTGCGCGAGGTGATGAGCTGACTATGGGTATCGATGACCGCCACGACATCCGGTTTCGCGGCTTTAAGACTTTGCATGTCCGGATAAACCGTTACCGAGCCGAACTGCCGTTGCAGGGAGGCCTTGATCCAATTCACCGCCATGTCCGGTTGGGAGGTGGAAACATAGGCGTCGTGGATCGGCTGCACCAGCAGGCTCTGGCCAAAACCGGTGCCGGCGTTGGCCTGGTAGTCCTTGAGGTAGGCACGGCTGTTCTGGGTGTTCTGACTGTAGACAATGCCCAGTGACACGTTCGGACCGTTGGTGACATGGGTGGTGCTGGAGTGCACGAGTGGTGCAGTGAAGTAATTGCTCAGCGCGGCTTGCTCTTCTGGAGCGGTGGGCACCGAACAGCCGGTTAATAAGGCAGTGAGGCTGATGCTGGTGACCAGGACTATGTTCATGGTGTGTCTCCAGTGAAACACATTCAATCGGGAAGTTTAACGGGTCGAACAGTGTCGACGTAGTTCCAGACTAAACCTGTTGGCGGGAAATTAAATAGCCAATAGTTCCACTGGTCGGAGGGCTGATTTATTAGGGATTTAAAAGTGCGTAGTTGATTTCCCAAGGAAATAAACAGGGCCCGAATATAGAGTTCAGGCCCTGTTACTTATGGCTGGACGCGCGGGTATTAGTTTTTCAATAGCGTCAGTAGTGCATCGTGTCGACGCGTTAAACGATGGGGAAACAGTTGAAGTCGACGCTGCTGGCCAGTCGGCTGTCGATCAGGCTGATGAAGCCTTGAACTTGCGGGCAGTAGAAGTGTGATTGCATGGCGGTTTCGGACTGCCAGCGGGCACTGACCGTCCATCGATTGTCATCCTCCGGACAGCGGTCGACCATGTAGGAATCGCAGCCTGGGAGCTCACGCAATGTTTCGACGATCTTCTGCAATTGCTTGCCCAGTTCATCCGAGCGGCCAGCGGCGGCCTGTACCTGGACCGTATTGATTATTTCGTTGGGCATCGCACACGCTCCTGTATCAAGCCGGACGAGGCTCGCTCAAGGTGGGATAACGCATGTGCAGGATAGGCCTGTGGCTGGTAGCGGCCAACAGCCAATTGGCAGTAAAAGTGCCATACCAATAGACCTCAACAGACTTGCTGCAAAATGTCCCGCAGGCGGTCAAGGGCACTATCGATGTCCAGGGTTTCGATGGAGCCGAAGCCCATGAACAGCCCGGCCCGTGGCGGTTGCTGATAGTAAAAACCGCTCAGGCCATACAGCCCGACGTCGAGTTTTTTCGCCAATGTGATGACCAACGGGACATCCACCTCGACTTTGCACAGCAAGGCCATGTGAAAGCCGGCAGTGGTTGGCACCGCTTCGAGCCAGGGCGAAAGGTCCCCGGCGACGCGTGCGAGGATTCGCTCGCGCCGCCCGGCATAGACCGTATGGCAGCGGCGGATGTGTTTCAGCAGACAGCCTTCGGCGATGAACTTGGCCAAGGCCCATTGCGGCAGGGTCGAGGTGTGCAGGTCGGTCAGTTGCTTGGCGCGGATCACCGCGTCGAGAATGGCCGGCGGCAGAATCGCGTAACCCAGGCGCAATTCTGGCAGCAGGGTTTTCGAAAAGGTCCCGACGTAGGCGACGATCCCGCGCTCATCCATGCTTTGCAGGGAGTCGGTGGGTCGGCCCGCGTAGCGGAACTCACTGTCGTAGTCGTCCTCGATAATGATCGCGCCCAGCTCATGTGCCCTTGCCAGCAAGGCTTCGCGCCGTGCCTGGCTCATCGGCATGCCGAGCGGGAACTGGTGAGAGGGTGTGACATAGATCAGCCGGGTTCCATCGGGAATCAGCTCGACTTGAATGCCTTGCTCATCCACCGGCACCCCGATCACTTCGGCGCCGTGAGAGGCGAACAACAGGCGTGCCGGCGGGTAGCCGGGATCTTCCATCGCGACGAGGCTACCGGGCTCGGTCAGTACGCGGGAGATCAGGTCCAGCGCTTGCTGCGCGCCGTTGCACACCACCACGTCGTCGTCCTGGCAATTGACCCCGCGAGAAAAGGCGATATGCCGGGCGATCGCGTTGCGCAGCGTCGGCAGGCCTTCCGGCTCGCTGTAAAAACCCTTGGAGCCAGCAATCTGCCGCAGCGCATGGGCGGTGCAGCGGCGCCAGTCATCCTGAGGAAACAGGCCCTTGCTGGTGGCACCGCCGATGAACTCGTAACGTAGCGAACCTTCCTGGGTGGGGTGGCGCAAGAACCACGGCATGTTGCGCCAACGCTCGAGGATGTCGGCGCTCGCCAGTTCGCAATGGCTCTGTTTGCGGACGATTGCCGAGGGGCGGGGATTGACGTAGGTGCCTTTGCCGATCCTCCCGGTGAGGAAGTTCTCGTAGGTCAACTGCGCGTAGGTGTCGGAAATGGTCTTGCGTGAGATGCCCAATTGCTCGGCGAGCAAGCGGCTCGGCGGTAGCTGTGTCCCGGCGGCCAGGCGACCCGACTCGATGGCGCTACGCAGTTGCTGATACAGCTGACCTGCGAGGTCCTTGCGGCCGTTGATCACAACATGAAGTTCCATACCCGCGAGGCTCCTGCGGCAGTTGGTGTTTCGGGTTGACGTGTGTGACATCAGATTACCCGTATTGCGGTGTCGGGAAGAAGTTGCAGCGCATCCATATTCGCGCCTCGTCGCGCTATGGCTGTCGTCATCCGGGTGATGATCCGTTTAGACTCGATGGCCATGCCACTTTCAAGGAGGAATCACCATGTCAGCCATCGATCCAGTGATCAGCATTGAGCGTATGAGCGAAGCCCACATCGAGGGCATCACCGCGCTTTACAACGATCCGGCGGTTGCCCGCCAGGTGCTGCAAATGCCGTTTCAGTCCACTGAAGTCTGGCGCAAGCGCCTGGCGCCGGAGAACGAGCGAGTGGTGCAACTGGTGGCGTTGCATCAGGGCCAGGTGATCGGCAACATCGGCCTGGAGCAGGTTTCGCGGATTCGTCGCAGTCATTGCGCCAACATCGGCATGGGCGTGGCGGTCGCGTGGCAAGGCAAGGGCGTTGGCTCGCGGCTGCTCGCGGCGGTGCTCGACCTTGCCGACAACTGGATGAACGTGCAGCGGGTCGAACTCTCGGTGTATGCGGATAACGAAGCGGCGATCGGGCTGTATCGCAAGTTTGGTTTCGACACAGAAGGCTTGTTTCGCGAGTATGCAGTGCGCGATGGGGTGCTGGTGGATGCCCTGAGCATGGCGCGCTTGCGCCGTCTGCTCAAGGCGCGCTGAGTCAGCCGCCGAGGGCGAACGCCAGCGCAGCTTGCGCATACCGTTCGGCGGCATCCGGGACCAATACGCTCCTGTTGATGACTGAGTGCAGCCTACAATGTCCGCGATCCGGCAGCGGAGTAAACCCTTGGCGCGGCGCTGAAGTGTCAGCAAGGTGTGCATGCCCGGTTTTAGTCGTACGCCGGCAGCGTGCATCTGCCATGCTCAAAGTCCGCAGTACTGCTTCAACCAAAGGAACACAGCAATGGATGACGTACAGCAACTGGGTGAGATGCTTCGCCACTACGCAGAAAGCGAAGCGCACAAGAAGCAGCTGTTTGAAACCCAATCGGCAGTCTGGGCAACACGAATTGGCGAGTTGTTCGGGCAGATCGAGCAGTGGCTGGCCCCGGTCAAGGCCCCGCATTTGCTGGAGGTGAGCCGCGAAGCCTATGTGGCGTTCGGGGCGAACGTGCCGGTCGAAAGCTCGACCTTCAAGACCGAAAAACTGAGCATTCTGATTGCCGGCAAACCGGTGGAAATCGTCCCGGAAGTGATGGGTGCCGGTGGGCTGATTACACTGGCGGTCATGGGCTTGACCGCTGCGCGTTACGGCAGCGTGTCGCTGGTGTGCCAACCCCCTTCGACTGACTGGCAGTGGCGCAAGACCAATGGCCTGAAAGACCCGGACACCTTTGCCTTCGACGCGAATTTCCTGGCGCAGCAGTTGCAGAGCCTGATACCGCGCGATCGGGGTTGAGTCGAGTTCTGGCAGGTGTGAACTTTTGTGGCGAGGGGGCTTGCCCCCGTTGGAGCGCGAAGCGGTCCAAAAGTCGATGATCGTATTGTGTCAGGGAAAATGCATCTGCCGGTTTTACGACTGCTTCGCAGCCGAACGGGGCGGTGCGGCGTTCCGGCAAGCCCCCTCGCCACAGGGGGTGTGGTTTGACTTCAAACCTCCAGATTCCCCCAACCCGGCCTGGCTTCTTCGGGTGCAACGGCTTTCACAGTCTTGCCCGTCGCCAACTCCACCCGCCGTGCCACTTCCGGGTCATCGGCAAACGGCATCAGACTGGCATCTTCCAGGCTTTCGGCCGACTGATGCTTCAAGCAATACTCCACCGATAAATACAGGCACGCCACGCCCAACAGATCCAACATGACTTCGATCATGGCAAACATTCCCTGAGGTGAGAGACGCAAGCCGGTGGGCTTGCGTCATGGGCCGGATCAAGCGATCTGCGCTTCTTGCTCAGCGATTTTCAGGTCGGCGACCCGCACGGTGCGCCAGGTGTTGTAAGCCATCAGCAGCATGCCGCTGAGGAAGAACACGCCGCCGACGAAACGCACAATGAAGCCAGGATGGCTGGCCACCAGGGTTTCGACGAAGGAATAGGTCAGCGTGCCATCGTCGTTGATGGCGCGCCACATCAGGCCCTGGGTGATGCCGTTGACCCACATCGAGGCGATGTACAGCACGGTGCCGATGGTTGCGAGCCAGAAGTGCGTGTTGATCAGACTGATGCTGTACATCTGCTCGCGGCCAAAGACTTTCGGGATCATGTGGTACAGCGAACCGAAGGTGATCATCGCCACCCAGCCCAAGGCGCCGGCGTGTACGTGGCCGATGGTCCAGTCGGTGTAGTGGGAGAGGGCGTTGACGGTTTTGATCGCCATCATCGGCCCTTCGAACGTCGACATGCCGTAGAACGCCAGCGACAGCACCAAGAACCGCAGAATCGGGTCGGTGCGCAACTTATGCCAGGCGCCCGAGAGCGTCATCATCCCGTTGATCATCCCGCCCCAGCTCGGCGCCAGCAGGATCAGCGACATCGCCATGCCCAGCGATTGCGCCCAGTCCGGCAGTGCGGTGTAGTGCAAGTGGTGTGGGCCGGCCCAGATGTACAGGGTGATCAGCGCCCAGAAATGCACGATCGACAACCGATAGGAATACACCGGCCGGCCGACCTGTTTCGGCACGAAGTAATACATCATCCCGAGGAAGCCGGTAGTCAGGAAGAAGCCCACTGCGTTGTGCCCATACCACCACTGCACCATCGCATCGGTGGCCCCGGAATACACCGGATAGGACTTGAACCAGTCCACCGGAATCGACAGGTGATTAACCACGTGCAGCATGGCGATCACCACAATGAACGCTCCGAAGAACCAGTTGCCGACGTAGATGTGCTTGGTCTTGCGCTGCACCACTGTGGTGAAGAACACAATGGCGTAGGCGACCCAGACCACCGTCATCCACACCGCGCCGGAGAACTCGATCTCGGCGTATTCCTTGGTGGTGGTGTAGCCCAGGGGGAGGGTGATCAGCATGCTGACGATCACCGATTGCCAGCCCCAGAAGGTGAAGGCGGCGAGTTTGTCGCTGTACAGTCGCACCTGGCAGGTGCGCTGAACCGCGTAGTAGCTGGCGGCAAATTGTGCGCTGCCGGCAAAACCGAAAATCACCAGGCTGGTGTGCAGCGGGCGCAAGCGACCAAAGGTGGTCCAGGGCAAATCGAGGTTCGCCTCCGGCCACACCAGTTGCGAGGCGATCCACACGCCCATCGCCATCCCGATAACACCCCATACCACTGTTGCCACGACGAATTGGCGGACGACCTTGTAGTTATAGGCCTGTCCGATTGCTGCTGTGCTCATGGTCAATGCTTCCACGGTTGCAAAGTCTTGCCAGGCCACCCGGTCTGGCATGCGGTCAACTGTAGAAACCCTGGTCGAAACAAAACAGACTCAGAAAAACTGCATTAATGCGGATCAGATGTAAGGCCTGCCTGCGGTGATCTGCCGCGCCCTGATATGGTTTTTTAGTCTTTAGCTGAATCTGTAACCACCTGAGCCGCTACTGCATAGTCACTCCCCCAGAAACGAGCCGCAGAGCCCGATCAACCCTGATGAGGTAGCGACATGTATCAGTACGATGACTATGACCGGGCCCTGGTCTTTGAACGGGTTGCGCAGTTCCGCGATCAGGTCGAGCGGTTCATGGCTGGAGCCTTGAGTGAGGAAGAGTTTTTGCCGTTGCGCCTGCAGAACGGCCTGTACATGCAAAAGCACGCCTACATGCTGCGGGTGGCCATTCCTTACGGCACCCTGAGCGCCCGGCAGATGCGTACGCTGGCGAGCATCGCCCGGGATTACGATCGGGGTTACGGGCACTTCACCACCCGACAAAACATGCAATTCAACTGGATCGAACTGGCCCAGGTGCCGGACATCCTCGAGCGCCTGGCCCAGGTCGAAATGCATGCGATCCAGACCTCCGGCAACTGCGTGCGCAACATCACCACCGAAGCCTTTGCCGGGGTGGCGGCCGATGAGCTGATCGATCCGCGGCCCTTGGCGGAAATCCTCCGGCAGTGGTCGACCATCAACCCCGAATTCCTGTTTTTGCCACGTAAATTCAAGATCGCCATCTGCTCGGCGGAACAGGACCGTGCGGCGATCATGATGCATGACATCGGTCTCTACCTTTACCGCGACGCGGCAGGGCAGATGCTGCTGCGGGTGATCGTTGGCGGCGGTCTGGGGCGCACACCGATCCTCGGTTTGCAGATCCGTGAAGGATTGCCGTGGCAGCATTTGCTGTCCTACGTCGAGGCGGTGTTGCGGGTCTACAACCGCCATGGTCGACGTGACAACAAGTACAAGGCGCGGATCAAGATTCTGGTCAAGGCGCTGGGCATCGAGGCCTTCGCCCAGGAAGTCGAACAGGAGTGGCAACACCTCAAGGACGGCCCGGCGCAGTTGACCGACGTCGAATACCAGCGCGTCGCCAGCGCGTTCGTGCCGCCCACCTATGCGCCACTGGCCGACACCGACCTGGACTTCGGTACTCGCCTGACCGAGAACCCGGCATTCGCGCGTTGGGTTGCGCGTAACGTGCAGCCGCACAAAGTACCTGGCTACACCAGCGTGGTGCTGTCGACCAAACCTGGCATGGCCTCGCCACCCGGTGATGTCACCGATGCGCAGATGGACGCGGTGGCCGACTGGTCCGAGCAGTTCGGTTTCGGCGAAATCCGCATTGCCCATGAACAGAACATTGTCCTGCCGGACGTGCCCAAGTCTGACCTGTACGCGTTGTGGTGCCTGGCCTGCGAGCATGGACTGGGCTGCGCCAATATCGGTTTGCTGACGGACATCATTGCCTGCCCCGGCGGCGATTTCTGCGCGCTGGCCAATGCCAAATCGATCCCCATCGCCCAAGCGATTCAGGCACGTTTCGATGACCTGGATTACCTTCACGACCTGGGTGACATCAGCCTCAACATTTCTGGCTGCATGAATGCCTGTGGTCATCACCACATCGGCAATATCGGCATTCTCGGCGTCGATAAGAATGGCAGCGAGTGGTACCAGATCACCCTCGGTGGATCACAGGGCAAGAACAGCGCGTTGGGCAAGGTCATCGGTCCGTCGTTCAGCGCCGCCGAAGTACCGCAAGTGATCGAGCGGATCATCGCGACCTTTGTCCGTTACCGCGAGAGCGAAGAACTGTTTGTCGACACCTTGCAGCGCATCGGTCTGGAGCCGTTCAAGGAGCGCGTTTATCCCAAGAGCCTGGAGGTCGTTGCATGAATAATCTGCTGCGGTTGGAAGATGGTGCTGCGCTTAAGGTCGACGACGATCCGTGGACCCTGGTCAGGGACCTGGAAAGCCAACTGCCAGCGGGGCCGCTGATTTTGCCGCTGGCTCTGTGGCTGACCCGCCGTACTGAACATCATCCGTCACGAGACGCGGTGTGGTTGGGGCCGGATGACGAGGTCGACAGTCTCAAGCCGTGGCTCAAGCTGATACCCATGATCGCGCTGGAGTTTCCAAGTTTTCGCGATGGTCGGGCTTACAGCCAGGCTTACCTGTTGCGCACGCGTTTGGGCTGGGCGGGGGAGTTGCGGGCGATTGGCGATGTGCTGCGCGACCAGCTCAGCCATATGCGCCAATGCGGTTTCGATGCGTTCGCGGTGCGTGAAGACAAATGCGCTGAAGATGCCCTGAAGGGGCTGGTGGGGATGAGCGTGCATTACGGTCGCTCGGTGATCGAGCCACGACCGTTGTTTCGCCGGCGCTGATCAATACGTTCAACAGATCCGGGTATGTGTGCACCCACGGTCGCGGGGGTGCACACGGTTTGCGTATCACTTCAACTTACGGGTTGATCGGCGTCAGCGGCGGCAGTTTCCATTGACCGTTGCCGACCTGAGGCTGGGGCAGGTACAGGCGCAACACCGCGTAGAACGGACCGTGCGGCGCCGGCAGCCAGTTACTGCGCTGATCCTTGAGCGGCTCGGAGTGCTGCAGGTAAAGCGTCAGTCCGCCGTCCGGGTCGCGCTTGAAGGTGGACAGCATGCGCGAGTTGAGCAGGTAGCGTTTCTTGTGGTTGGGTACCAGCAGCTTGGTCTTGCCGTCGTACATGGTCAGTGACCAGAACGCGTCGGCTGGCGGTAACTGATCCTTGTCAAAGTGCACGGTGTAGCTGTGTCTCGCGCCGTTGGCCGGTTTGCCCAGGCTGTCGACCAGATAACTGAACTTGGCTGCTTCATCGGCCGAGTTGCCAAAGATCCCCAGGTTGGCGCCGGCGTAGCGGTACAGATAATTGTTGTTCAAGTGGTCGCGGGTGCCGAACAAGTCACCGTTGTTGACCTGATGGGTATCGATCTTGTCTTTCTTGAACGCCGCGTACTCGGCCTTGGCATCGGCAATCCCGTCGTCGAGGGCTTTGCGCTGTTCGGCGGTGAGGGTTTTGAGGTCGTACGGCTGGCCGGCAACAATGCCGATTTTCGCGAAGCGTGTCAGTTGGTCTTTTTCAACGTCTTGCGCCGGAGCGAAGCCGAGCATGAAGTTCAGGTAGCGGAACAGCTCCGGGCTGTCGCTCATGGTCGGAGTTGGCTTTGGCCAGTCGATTTTTGGTGCAGCAGCCGGTGCCGGTTGCCCCAGGTACTGGCTCAACGTCTGAACCTTGTAGCCGTGCTGGATTTTCTTGACCTTCTCCAGGTCCTTTTCATCAAACAACTGCGTGCGGTACAGCGCATAGGCAATATTGGTTTCGCTACGTACCAGGCGATCGATCTTCAGCGGTTGCTGACCTTGCCAATTGGGACCGGCAATCATGAAGGTCCCGCCCTTGTTGCCCGTGCTGCGGGTGCCCAGGTAAGCAAAGTTCTGGGTGTAGAGGTCGACCAGTTGTACCGAGTAGTAACGCTCTTCGGCGATCTGCGGCAGGGTCACAACCACAGGCTCGGCGCGCAGGTCCATCCAGAGAAATGAGCTGGGAGTGTCCGGGTTTGGGCTAACGAACGCGGTGTCCTTGGGGGTGAACGCTCTTGCCGTATTGCTGATATGGTTGAGCGGTGCCTTGAAGTTCGGACCGTTCTTGTCCACCGCCTGGGTGTACAGGGTCTTGTACATCTCAACCACCGGGAAGCCGTAGAGATACGCGTCTTTGGCGATCCCCCGGGCTTCTTCGGGGCTGGCGCTGAAATCTGCCCAGGCGCTTGCGCTCAGTAGCAAAGAGAGGCCGGCGAGCAACAGGCGGGTCGGTTTTTCGATGGTCATTGCACAGTCCTATGGATAAGCGCGATTCAGGTGTCATTGCACGGGCGTAATGTCGTCGAGTTTGCGGTTTTTGTCGAAACAAGTTTCCGTTACCGAACAAAGGTGCACGTCATTGCGGGTCGTTACCTGGTCACTTTGTACATAAAGTCCCCTAAATTTCGTGCGCCAAAATAATAAGCCTATTCACAGGCTTGCATGTGAAAAGCGCTGTAATACGGTAAATGTCGAGTGCTAACCTGCCGGCATTCGTGCTCAAGGAAGGACACTGTCAATGCCTGTTCTGGAACTCTCCACGCTGATCAGAGGACAAACACCCGCACAGGTTCTCGATTTTTGCCTTGAAGGTAGCAATTTCCCGAAAATCTTCCCGGAACGGGTGACGCCATTAGGCAACATCGACGTGAATGACTTGCGCATTGCTGCCGGTCGCGAGTTCAGTTTTCGTCACTGGATGTTCGGCTGTATTCCGGCGACCTGGACCGTGACGATTCGCGAGGTCAGCGACAGCCATTTCATCGACGAAATGCTCAAGGGACCGATGGCGGCGTTTCGTCATGAGCACCGGGTCACGGCGGCGGAGGGGGGGACGCTGTACACCGATCGCGTCACCTATGCGGCCATTGGCGGTGCACTTTTCGAGTGGTTGATGGTCAATGCCTACATGCGGCGGATTTTCGAGGCGCGGCACCGCAATATGCTTCGTTTGCTGGGCTGAATCGCGCGCCCGTAGGAGCAAGGCTTGCCCGCGAAGAACGATAACGCGGTGAGGCTGTTGCACCGCAGTGTTCCAATCGCGGGCAAGCCTCGCTCCTGCAGAAATCGGCATATCTCCAATGTACGCAACGACCTATCACAATTTGCATCTGGCCATAGGTCGTCGGACAATTTCGTGGTTAACTTCGACCTCTTCGATATTTTCCAAACAACGTTCAGAAGGACTCCGTTCATGGCTCAAGTCACCCTCAAAGGCAATCCGGTTCAAGTCAACGGCCAACTGCCACAAGCCGGTTCCAAGGCGCCAGCCTTTTCCCTGGTTGCCGGCAATCTGTCCGACGTGACCCTGGCAAGCTTCGCCGGCAAGCGCAAAGTGCTGAACATCTTCCCAAGCATCGACACTCCGACCTGCGCCACGTCGGTACGCAAGTTCAACGCTCAGGCCAACGACGTGGCCAACACCGTTGTCCTGTGCATCTCGGCTGACCTGCCGTTCGCCCAGGCACGTTTCTGCGGCGCTGAAGGCCTGGAAAACGTCCAGAACCTGTCGACCCTGCGCGGCCGTGAGTTCATCGAAAACTATGGCGTTGCCATTGCCGACGGCCCGCTCAAAGGCCTGACCGCCCGCGCCGTGGTGGTACTCGATGAAAACGACACTGTGCTGCACAGCGAACTGGTTAAAGAAATCGCTGAAGAGCCAAACTACGAAGCGGCGTTGGCCGTTTTGAAGTAACCGCATTTTACAATTATTAACGGCCTGGCTCTGTCCAGGCCGTTTTCATTTGTGCTTCAGTGCCTTAGCAAAAAATCGCAAAAGCAGGCTGAAGGTAAATTGCCGGTAAAGGCGCTTTGCTTCAATGCCGTCAGTGCTTATCGTTCACTCTCCCGTATAAAGATGCCCACACGCGCCCAATGGTTGATCATTCCATGCAATCCTCTGCTTCCCGTCATCCCCGTCGCTGGCTATTTGGCCTGCTGGTCCTGTTGGTCATTGCCGGCCTGTGCTGGAAGTTCTGGCCAGGCGGTACGGCTCACAAAGACGCCCCAGTAGCTAAAGCGGCGGCGGGGCATGTCGGCAAGTCTGGCGGGATGCGTCCGGGTTTTGGTGGCGCCACAGGACCGGTCCCGGTTCGGGTCGCGCCTGCTGTCGTGGGTGATTTCCCGCTCTATTACAAAGCGCTGGGCACGGTCACTGCGCTGAACACCATCAATGTGCGCAGCCGTGTGGGCGGTGAACTGGTGAAGATTGCGTTTGAAGAAGGGCAAATGGTCAAGGCAGGCGATCTGCTCGCCGAGATCGACCCGCGCCCTTACCAGAACGCCTTGCTGCAAGCCGAAGGCACGTTGCTGCAGAACCAGGCACAGTTGAAAAACGCGCAGGTGGATCTGGAACGCTATCGCGGTTTGTATGCGCAAGACAGTATCGCCAAACAGACCCTCGACACCGCAGCTGCGCTGGTGGGGCAGTACCAGGGCACGGTCAAGACCAATCAGGCGGCGGTCAACGACGCCAAACTCAATCTGGAATTCACCAAGATCCGTGCGCCGATTACCGGGCGTGTCGGTCTGCGGCAGCTGGACGTTGGCAACCTGGTGTCCGCCAATGACACCACGTCCCTGGCGGTCATTACCCAGACCCAGCCGATCAGCGTGGTCTTTACCTTACCGGAAAACACGCTCGATACCGTGCTGACCCGCTACCACTCCGGTGCCAAACTGCCGGCTGAAGCCTGGGATCGTGGCGATACCAAAATGCAGGCCAGCGGCGTCTTGCAAAGCCTCGACAACCAGATCGACACCACCACCGGCACACTGAAGTTCAAGGCACGCTACGACAATCGCGATCTGGCACTGTTCCCGAATCAGTTCGTCAACGTCCGACTGCTGGCCGACACCCTCAAGGGCGTGGTGCTGGTGCCTTCGGCAGCCGTTCAGTTTGGCACCAACGGCACCTTTGCCTATGTCCTGGACGGTGACAAGAAAGTCACCATTCGCCCGTTGAAGATCGGTGCCAGCGATGGTGACAACACGGTGATCCAGGAAGGCTTGAAAGCCGGTGATCGCGTGGTTCTGGAAGGCACTGACCGCCTCAAGGAGGGCAGTGAAGTCGAGGTGGTCAACGACAGCAGTAATGTCGCCCCCGCGACCCCGACCCCGACCGAAAGCCAGGACCCATCGACCAACGCCACGACTGATCCGAAAGCCACCGGCAAGGCGCACAAGGGTCGCGCATGAACATCTCGCGGCTGTTTATCCTTCGCCCGGTAGCCACCACCCTGAGCATGCTGGCCATCGTTTTGGCCGGCATGATTGCCTACAAGTTGCTGCCGGTCTCGGCATTGCCTCAGGTCGACTACCCGACCATTCGGGTCATGACCCTGTACCCGGGCGCCAGTCCGGATGTAATGACCAGTGCGGTGACTGCGCCACTCGAGCGCCAGTTCGGGCAAATGCCCGGCCTGACCCAAATGGCCTCGACCAGTTCCGGCGGCGCCTCGGTGCTGACCCTGCGCTTCAGCCTCGACATCAACATGGACGTCGCCGAGCAGCAGGTGCAGGCGGCGATCAACGCGGCGACCAATCTGTTGCCCAAGGACTTGCCGGCACCGCCGGTGTACAACAAGGTCAACCCGGCGGACACCCCGGTGCTGACCCTGGCAATCACCTCCAAAACCATGCTGCTGCCCAAACTCAATGATTTGGTCGACACGCGCATGGCGCAGAAAATCGCCCAGATCAGTGGCGTCGGCATGGTCAGCATCGCCGGCGGCCAGCGTCAGGCCGTGCGGATCAAGGTCAACCCGGAAGCCCTGGCGGCCAACGGCTTGAACCTGTCGGACGTACGCACCTTGATCGGCGCGTCCAACGTCAACCAGCCCAAAGGCAACTTCGACGGCCCGACCCGGGTCTCGATGCTCGATGCCAACGATCAGTTGACCTCGCCCAAGGACTACGCCGAACTGATTCTGGCCTACAAGAACGGCGCGCCGTTGCGACTCAAGGACGTCGCGCAGATTGTCGATGGCGCCGAAAACGAACGCCTCGCCGCGTGGGCCAATGAAAACCAGGCCGTGCTGCTGAATATCCAGCGCCAGCCGGGTGCCAACGTGATCGAGGTGGTCGACCGGATCAAGGCCCTGTTGCCGAGCATCACCGACAACCTGCCGGCTGGCCTCGACGTTACCGTGCTGACCGACCGCACCCAGACCATCCGCGCGTCCGTCACCGACGTGCAGCATGAGCTGTTGATCGCTATCGCCCTGGTGGTGATGGTGACGTTCCTGTTCTTGCGCCGGGCCAGCGCCACGATCATTCCGTCGATTGCCGTGCCGTTGTCGTTGATCGGCACCTTTGGCGTGATGTACCTGGCCGGTTTTTCGGTCAACAACCTGACCTTGATGGCGTTGACCATTGCCACCGGTTTTGTGGTGGACGACGCGATCGTCATGCTGGAAAACATTTCGCGCTTCATCGAGGAGGGCGACAGCCCGTTGCAGGCGGCGCTCAAGGGCGCCAAGCAGATCGGTTTCACCCTGATATCGCTGACCTTGTCGCTGATTGCGGTATTGATTCCACTGTTGTTCATGGCCGATGTAGTGGGGCGGCTGTTCCGCGAGTTTGCGATTACCCTGGCGGTGGCGATCCTGATTTCCCTGGTGGTTTCCCTGACCCTGACGCCAATGATGTGCGCGCGGTTGCTCAAGCGTGAACCCAAGCCAGAAGAACAGGGCCGCTTCTACCGGGCCAGCGGTGCGTGGATCGACTGGCTGATCGCCGCCTACGGGCGCAAGTTGCAGTGGGTGCTCAAGCATCAGCCGCTGACCTTGCTGGTGGCCGTCGCTACCCTGGGCCTGACGGTGTTCCTGTACATCGTGGTACCCAAGGGCTTTTTCCCGGTGCAGGACACCGGGGTAATCCAGGGTATTTCCGAGGCGCCGCAGTCGATTTCCTTCGCCGCCATGAGCCAGCGCCAGCAGGAGCTGGCCAAGGTCATCCTGGCCGATCCGGCGGTGCAAAGCCTGTCGTCCTATATCGGAGTCGACGGCGACAACGCGACCCTGAACAGCGGGCGCTTGCTGATCAATCTCAAGCCGCACAAAGAGCGTGATCTGAGCGCGGCCCAGGTGATCAGCCGGTTGCAGCTGCAGCTGGACAAACTGGTGGGCATTCGTCTGTTCATGCAGCCGGTGCAGGACCTGACCATCGAAGACCGGGTCAGCCGCACACAGTACCAATTCAGCATGTCGTCGCCGGATGCCGAGATGCTCAGCCTGTGGAGCGGGCGACTGGTCGAGGCGCTGCGCAAGCAACCCGAGCTGACTGACGTTGCCAGTGACTTGCAGGACAAGGGCTTGCAGGTCTATCTGGTGATCGACCGTGACGCGGCTTCGCGAATCGGCGTTTCGGTGTCGAACATCACCGACGCGCTGTACGACGCTTTTGGCCAGCGCCAGATCTCGACCATTTACACCCAGGCCAGCCAATACCGCGTGGTGATGCAGGCACAGGACGGCGAAAAGATCGGCCCGCAGGCGCTGGAGCAGATTCACGTCAAGACCACCAATGGCGGCCAGGTGCGGCTGTCCAGCCTGGCCCACGTCGAAGAGCGCCAGGCGCAATTGGCGATTGCGCACATTGGCCAGTTCCCGGCAGTGATGATGTCCTTCAACCTCGCGCCCGGCGTGGCGTTGGGGCAGGCCGTCGAGCTGATCAACAAGGTGCAGCAGGACATCGGCATGCCGCTTGGCGTGCAGACTCAGTTCCAGGGTGCGGCCCAAGCGTTCGAAGCCTCGCTGTCGAGTACCTTGCTGCTGATTCTGGCGGCGGTGGTGACCATGTACATCGTGCTCGGCGTGCTGTACGAGAGCTACATTCACCCGATCACCATTCTCTCGACGCTGCCATCGGCGGCGGTCGGCGCATTGCTGGCGTTGATTCTCAGCGGCAACGACCTGGGCATGATCGCGATCATCGGCATCATCTTGCTGATCGGCATCGTCAAGAAGAACGCGATTATGATGATCGACTTCGCCCTCGACGCCGAGCGTAATCAGGGCATGGACCCGGCTACCGCGATTTATCAGGCGGCGCTGCTGCGTTTCCGGCCAATCCTGATGACCACCCTGGCCGCGTTGTTTGGCGCGGTGCCGTTGATGCTCGCCACCGGTTCAGGTGCTGAACTGCGCCAGCCATTGGGTCTGGTGATGGTCGGTGGCCTGCTGGTGAGCCAGGTGCTGACGCTGTTTACCACGCCGGTGATCTATCTGTACTTCGACCGCCTCGGTCGGCGCTGGCGACGTGCGCCTGAGCGCCTGGAGCCGGTAGAGCAGCCATGAACCTGTCCGGACCTTTCATTCGCCGGCCGGTAGCGACGATGCTGCTGAGCCTGGCGATCATGTTGCTGGGCGGTGTGAGTTTCGGCTTGCTGCCGGTGTCGCCGCTGCCGCAGATGGATTTCCCGGTGATCGTGGTGTCGGCGAGCCTGCCGGGCGCAAGCCCCGAGGTCATGGCCTCCACCGTGGCGACGCCGCTGGAGCGATCCTTCGGCGCCATCGCCGGGGTCAACACCATGAGCAGCCGATCCAGCCAGGGTTCGACCCGGGTGATCCTGCAATTTGACATGGACCGCGACATCAATGGCGCGGCGCGAGAAGTGCAAGCGGCGATCAACGCCTCGCGCAACCTGCTGCCCAGCGGTATGCGCAGCATGCCGACCTACAAGAAGGTCAACCCGTCCCAGGCGCCGATCATGGTGCTGTCGCTGACCTCGGACGTACTGGAAAAAGGTCAGCTTTATGACCTGGCCTCGACCATTCTTTCGCAAAGCCTGTCTCAAGTGCCCGGTGTCGGCGAGGTGCAGATTGGCGGCAGTTCGTTGCCGGCAGTGCGCATCGAGCTTGAACCGCAACTGCTGAACCAGTACGGCGTGGCGCTGGATGATGTACGCAACACCATTGCCAACGCCAACGTGCGCCGGCCCAAGGGTTCGATCGAAGACGACCAGCGGATGTGGCAGGTCCAGGCCAACGACCAGTTGGAGAAGGCCAAGGATTATGAACCGCTGATCATTCGCTACCAGAATGGCTCGGCGTTGCGCCTGGGTGATGTGGCCAAGGTTCGCGACAGCGTCGAAGACCGCTACAACAGCGGTTTCTTCAACGATGACGCGGCGGTGCTGTTGGTGATCAACCGTCAGGCCGGCGCCAACATCATTAAAACGGTCAACGATATCAAGGCGCAGTTGCCGGCGTTGCAGGCGGTGTTGCCGGCCAGCGTCAAGCTGAACCTGGCGATGGACCGTTCACCGGTGATCAAGGCGACCCTGCACGAAGCGGAAATGACCCTGCTGATTGCCGTGGCGCTGGTGATTCTGGTGGTGTACCTGTTCCTCGGTAACTTCCGCGCGTCGTTGATCCCGACGCTGGCGGTGCCGGTGTCGTTGGTCGGTACGTTCGCGGTGATGTACCTCTATGGCTTTTCGCTGAACAACCTGTCGCTGATGGCGCTGATTCTGGCCACGGGGCTGGTGGTGGACGATGCTATCGTGGTGCTCGAAAACATTTCGCGGCACATCGACGAAGGGATCGCGCCGATGAAGGCGGCGTACCTGGGCGCCAAGGAAGTCGGTTTTACCTTGCTGTCGATGAACGTTTCGCTGGTGGCGGTGTTCCTGTCGATTCTGTTCATGGGCGGGATCATCGAGAGCCTGTTCCGCGAGTTTTCGATTACCCTCGCGGCGTCCATTGTGGTGTCGCTGGTGGTCTCCCTGACCCTGACGCCGATGCTCTGTGCCCGCTGGCTGAAACCCCACACACCCGGCGAGGAAAACCGTTTGCAGCGTGCCAGCCGGCGCGCCAACGACTGGATGGTCAAGCACTATGCCAGCGGCCTGGATTGGGTGCTGCGTCACAAGCGGCTGACGCTGCTCAGCCTGTTTGTCACCATTGGCGTCAATATCGCCTTGTATGTGGTGGTGCCCAAGACCTTCCTGCCGCAGCAGGACACCGGTCAACTGATCGGTTTTGTCCGCGGCGACAATGGCCTGTCGTTCAACGTCATGCAGCCGAAAATGGAAACCTTCCGCCGCGCGGTGTTGAAAGACGCGGCGGTGGAAAGTGTCGCCGGTTTTATCGGCGGGACCAACGGCACCAATAACGCTTTCATGCTGGTACGCCTGAAGCCGATCAAGGAACGCAATATTTCTGCGCAGAAGGTCATCGAACGCCTGCGCAAGGAAATGCCCAAGGTCGCCGGTGCCCAATTGATGTTGATGGCCGACCAGGACTTGCAGTTTGGCGGTGGCCGCGAGCAGACCACCTCGCAATACACCTACATCCTGCAAAGCGGCGATTTATCGGCGTTGCGCGAGTGGTATCCAAAGGTCGTCACCGCACTCAAGGCATTGCCTGAACTGACGGCCATCGACGCCCGCGAAGGGCGAGGTGCCGCGCAGGTGACACTGGTGGTCGATCGTGATCAGGCCAAACGCCTGGGGGTCGACATGTCGATGGTCACCGCCGTGCTGAACAACGCCTATAGCCAGCGCCAGATATCGACCATTTACGACAGTCTCAACCAGTATCAGGTGGTGATGGAGGTCAATCCGAAATACGCCCAGGACCCGATCACCCTCAATCAGGTCCAGGTGATTACCGCTGCCGGCGCGCGCATTCCGTTGTCGGCGATTGCCCACTATGAAAACAGCCTGGAAAACGACCGGGTCAGCCATGAAGGGCAGTTCGCTTCCGAAAGCATTTCTTTTGATATGGCCGAAGGCGTCACCGTTGAACAAGGCTCGGCCGCCATCGAACGGGCGATTGCCAAGCTGGGGTTGCCGGAAGAAGTGATCGCCAAGATGGCCGGCACTGCCGACGCTTTCGCGGCGACCCAGAAGAGTCAGCCGTGGATGATTCTCGGTGCGCTGGTGGCGGTGTATCTGGTGTTGGGCGTGCTGTACGAAAGTTACGTGCACCCGCTGACGATCCTCTCGACATTACCTTCGGCAGGGGTCGGTGCGTTGCTGTCGATCTATGTGCTGGGCGGCGAGTTCAGCCTGATTTCGCTGCTCGGGCTGTTTTTGCTGATCGGCGTGGTGAAGAAAAACGCCATTCTGATGATCGACCTCGCGCTACAGCTTGAACGCCATCAGGGCATGGAACCGCTGGAGTCGATTCGCAGTGCGTGTCTGTTGCGTCTGCGGCCGATTCTGATGACCACCCTGGCGGCGATTCTGGGCGCCTTGCCGTTGTTGCTCAGCACCGCCGAGGGCGCGGAAATGCGCCAGCCACTGGGCCTGACCATTATCGGCGGGTTGATTTTCAGCCAGGTGCTGACGCTTTTTACCACCCCGGTGGTTTACCTCTATCTCGACCGTTTGCGCCATCGGGTCAACCGCTGGCGTGGGGTTCGTACCGATGCTTCTCTGGAAACTCCGCTATGACTGACCGTTGCCCACTCAACCTCGACGCACCGATGGCCCGGCGCCTGGTATCGGCCCGCGGTTCGCGTTTACTGAGTCTTTCGCTCAGCGTCTTGATGCTCAGTGCCTGCGCCATCGGCCCGGACTATCAGCGCCCGACAGTGGCCGAGCCGGCACAGTACAAGCAGGCAGACGGCTGGCGTCAGGCGACACCGAGTGACTCATTGGCGCGTGGCGCCTGGTGGGAACTGTACGGTGATCAGCAGCTCAACGGGCTGGTCGAAAAACTCAACAGTGCCAACCAGACCGTTGCCCAGTCCGAAGCCCAGTACCGTCAGGCTCAGGCGTTGGTACGCAGTGCCCGAGGTGCGTTTTTTCCGACGGTTGATCTGAGCGCCGGGAAAACCCGTTCGAGTCAAGGCACCGGTAGCAGCAGTTCGAGCCTGAGCAGTACCAACAGTGGTATCCGCGACACCTATAACACTCAGCTTGGGGTGAGTTGGGAAGCGGACGTCTGGGGCAAATTGCGTCGCGGCCTGGAAGCCGACAAGGCCAGTGCCCAAGCGAGTTTTGCCGACCTGGCCGCGATGCGCCTGAGCCAGCAATCGGAGCTGGTGCAGAACTACCTGCAATTGCGAGTGATCGACCAGCAAAAGCGCCTGCTGCAAGCCACGGTCGAGAATTATCAGCGCTCGCTGCAAATGACCGAAAATCAGTACCGCGCGGGAGTGTCCGGCAAGGACGCGGTGGCCCAGGCGCAAACCCAACTGAAAAGCACACAGGCCGACATGGTCGACCTGATCTGGCAGCGTGCGCAGTTCGAGAACGCGATTGCGGTGCTGATCGGCTTGCCGCCGGCTGACTTCAACCTGGCAGAAACCCAGAACATTCCAGCATTGCCGCAGGTTCCGCTGAGCCTGCCCTCGCAACTGCTGGAGCGACGCCCGGACATTGCCTCCGCCGAGCGTTCGGTGATTGCCGCCAACGCCAACATCGGCGTGGCCAAGGCAGCCTACTACCCGGACCTGACCTTGAGCATGAGTGGCGGCTACAGCAGTAGCACTTACTCTAACCTGATCAGCTTGCCGAACCGTTTCTGGTCGGTAGGGCCGAAACTCGCCATGACCTTGTTCGATGGCGGCCAACGCTCGGCGGAAGTCGACCGAACCGAGGCGGCCTATGACCAGACCGTGGCCAAGTATCGGCAAACCGTGCTCGACGGGTTCCGCGAAGTCGAAAACTACCTGGTGCAGCTCAAGGTCATGGAAGACGAAGCAGCGGTGCGCCAGGAAGCGCTGGATGCGGCCCGCGAGTCGTTGCGCCTGACCCTGAACCAGTACAAGGCCGGGTTGATCGCCTACCTTGATGTGGTGGTGGTCCAGGCCACAGCGCTGAGCAACGAGCGTAGCGTGCTGACCTTGCAGCAAAGCCGGCTGATTGCCAGTGTGAACTTGATCGCCGCGTTGGGCGGTGGCTGGGATGGTCAGACCCAGATCAGCGAAAAAAACTAGGGTAGAGCGCTTCTGTGGCGAGGGAGCAAGCTCCCTCGCCACAAATTGCAGTCAGCCTTACGCTCTGTAAGGGCATGTCCTGCCTTGTTTCAGACTGTCCGTCGCGCTAATGGCCTTTTGGTTACTTTGTGAGTGCGTTCGTTGATGGAATCAGTACAATCGCGCACTTTGCCCCAACGAGCATGGATGCAGTCCAGCGGGGGCGTCACGAGAAGTTCTGATGCTCATCGGTAGCTATTCCCCCGCGCTGGTTCTGATCTCCCTTTGCGTGGCGATTCTTGCCTCCTATACCGCCCTGGACCTGACCGGTCGTATCGCAACCGCCAAAGGCCGCGCAGTTCATTTTTGGACGGCGGGTGGCGCGTTGGCGATGGGTATCGGCGTCTGGTCGATGCACTTCATTGGCATGCTGGCATTCAGGTTGCCGATCATCCTCGGCTACGATATCGGTATCACCGCGTTGTCGCTGGTGATCGCCATTCTGTCCTGCGGATTCGCGCTGTGGCTGGTCAGCCAGCCGCGTATGCCGGGCTGGCAACTGGCGTTTGGCGCATTGATCATGGGCGCGGGCATCAGCGGCATGCATTACACCGGCATGGCCGCCATGCGCATGCAGCCGGGTATCGATTACGATCCGACATTGTTTGGTGCTTCGCTGGTGATCGCGGTCGGCGCTTCAGCCGCGGCATTGTGGATTGCCTTTCGTTTACGCCAGAACACCCCGTATGTGCGCCTCGTTCGTGGCGGCGCCGCGGTGATCATGGGTATCGCAATTGTCGGTATGCACTACACAGGGATGGCGGCCGCACGATTTGCCGAGGGCAGCTATTGCGGCGCGACAGTCGACGGTTTGAGTGGCAAGGGCCTGGACAATCTGGTGCTGGTCACCACTCTGGCAGTGTTGAGCATCGCGCTGCTGACGTCGATCCTCGATGCACGCCTGGAAGCACGCACCGCCGAGTTGGCCAATTCCTTGACCCTGGCCAACCGCGAACTCACCCAGCTGGCATTGCACGACCCCCTGACCGGGTTGCCGAACCGTGTACTGCTGGCCGATCGCATCGATCAAGCCATGCATGTGGTGCAGGAGCAGGGCGGCTGTTTTGCGTTGATGTTCATCGATCTCGATGGTTTTAAACCGGTCAACGATGCCTTTGGTCACCATATAGGCGACCAGTTGCTGCGCGAAGTCGGCGTACGTTTGCGCGAGGACCTGCGCGGCCAGGACACGCTGGCGCGGATAGGCGGCGATGAATTCGTGTTGCTGGTGCAGCTCGCCGAACCTGACGATGCCTTGCGCCTGGCGGCGCGTCAGGTGGGGTTGATCTCGCGCGCATTCCGGGTCGCCGAGCACGATTTGCAGATCTCTGCCAGCGTTGGCATTGCCGTATACCCTGGCAACGGACAGACCCCGCAAGAACTGCTGATGAACGCCGACGCGGCGATGTATCACGCCAAGGGCGCGGGCAAGAACGGTCACAGCTTCTTCGATGCCTCGATGAATACCAACGCCCGCAAGCAACTGCAAATGCTTCAGGATTTGCGTAATGCGCTTGAGCAACAGCAATTCAGCCTGCACTACCAACCCAAGTTTGACGCCAGCAATGGTCGGCCGGTCGGCGCCGAAGCCTTGCTGCGCTGGGAACACCCGACCCTGGGCATGCTGCTGCCGGACAAGTTCATCGAACTGGCGGAGAAAACCGGGTTGATCATTCCGATCGGCGACTGGGTGCTCAACGAAGCGTGCCGGCAAATGAGCCTCTGGCACAGCCAGGGTTACACCCATTGGCGTATTGCAGTGAATCTCTCGGCGTTGCAGTTCTGTCATGCCGGGCTGGTTCAAAGCGTCGCCAAAGCCTTGGCCACTCACCGTTTGCCGGCTAACAGCCTGACCCTGGAAATCACCGAAACCACCGCCATGAGCGATGCCGACGCGAGCATGACGGTGCTCCAGCAACTGTCGGAAATGGGCGTCGATCTGTCCATCGACGACTTCGGTACCGGTTACTCGAGCTTGATGTACCTCAAGCGCCTGCCGGCCAATGAGCTGAAGATCGACCGTGGTTTTGTCCGTGACCTTGAGCGCGACAGCGATGACGCGGCGATCGTCTCGGCCATCGTCGCCCTTGGGCAGGCGCTGGGTTTGCGCATCGTCGCCGAAGGCGTGGAAACCGATGTGCAACAGGACTTCCTGACTCAGCTAGGCTGTGATTCCTTGCAGGGCTACCTGCTCGGCCACCCGTTACCGGCCGACAGGTTCATGGTCGATATACACCGGGCCGAGCAATTGGTGACGGGTTGATTGACCACTGTGGCGAGGGAGCTTGCTCCCGTCGGCCGGTCCGCGTTCGGGCGAAGCAGTCGTAAACCTGGCTTGCCGTGGTGGAGGTCAGGAGCGCTGCGCACTCCAGCGGGAGCAAGCTCCCTCGCCACAGTGGCAGTGACAGGCCATGCAAAACCCGGCGTTGGCAGTTATTCTTGCGGCGCAAGGCTTTGGGTTCGAATGGGGGGATTGAGCATGGACAAAGTCATCGTTATCACTGGCGGCAGTCGCGGTATCGGCGCTGCTACGGCGCTCCTGGCGGCTGAGCAGGGCTATCGAATCTGCATCAACTACCAGGCCGATGAGCAGGCTGCGCAACAGGTCCTCGAGCAAGTCCGCGCGCTCGGCGCCCAGGCGATTGCGGTGCGCGCTGACGTCAGCATCGAAGATGAAGTGATCAGCCTGTTCCATCGCGTCGACACCGAGCTGGGCCGAGTCACCGCACTGGTGAACAACGCCGGCACCGTCGGACAAAAGTCGCGGGTCGATGAAATGTCCGAATTCCGCATTCTGAAAGTCCTGAAAACCAATGTCCTGGCGCCGATTCTCTGCGCCAAGCATGCACTGCTGCGCATGTCACCCAGACACGGCGGGCAGGGCGGCAGCATCGTCAACGTCTCCTCGGTCGCCTCGCGCCTCGGCTCGCCGGGTGAATACGTCGACTACGCAGCCTCCAAGGGTGCGCTGGATACGTTCACCATCGGCCTGTCCAAGGAAGTCGCCGGCGAAGGCATCCGCGTCAATGCCGTGCGTCCCGGCTACATCTACACCGACTTCCATGCCCTGAGCGGCGATCCGGATCGGGTCAGCAAGCTTGAATCGGGCATTCCCATGGCCCGCGGCGGCCGCCCGGATGAAGTGGCCGAGGCGATTATCTGGTTGCTGTCGGACAAGGCTTCTTATGCGACCGGGACCTTTGTTGACTTGGGTGGCGGGCGTTAAAAAGATCGCACAATCCTGCCCAAGGTCTCCATCGCCTTTTCGGTATCCTCGGTCCACGGGCTGCCGTAGTTCAAACGAATACAATTCCTGAAGCGCTGGGTCGGTGAAAAGATCGGTCCCGGCGCAATGCTGATGCCTTGGGCCAACGCCATCTGGAACAACTTCAACGAATCCATCTGCGAGGGCAATTCCAGCCACAGGAAGTAGCCGCCGGCCGGCTGGCTGACGCGGGTCTGGGCCGGGAAGTAGCGGGCGATGGCCGCAAGCATGGCGCTTTGCTGTTCTTCGAGGGCGTAGCGCAGTTTGCGCAGGTGGCGGTCGTAACCGCCGTGTTGCAGGTAATCGGCGATTGCCGCCTGGGCCGGCATCGAGGCGCAGAGCGAAGTCATCAGTTTCAGCCGTTCAATTTTCTGCGCATAACGCCCGGCGGCGACCCAGCCGATGCGGTAACCGGGAGCGAGGCTCTTGGCGAAGGACCCGCAGTGCATCACCAGCCCTTCAGTGTCGAAGGCTTTGGCCGGTTTCGGTGCTTGCTGGCCGTAATAGAGCTCGGCGTAGACATCGTCCTCGATCAGCGGCACCTGATGGCTGCGCAACAACTCGACCAGTTCCTGTTTCTTGGCCTCAGGCATGGTGGCGCCCATGGGGTTCTGGAAACTGGTCATGCACCAACAGGCCTTGATCGGATGGCGCTCGAGGGTTTGCGCCAACACGCCGAGGTCGATGCCGTCGCGCGGGTGCACGGGAATTTCCACGGCTTTGAGTTTGAGTCGCTCAAGCACTTGCAGGCTGGCATAGAACGCCGGGGCTTCGATGGCCACCAGGTCGCCGGGTTCGGTGACCGCTTGCAGGCACAGGTTCAGCGCTTCGAGCGCGCCGTTGGTGATCAGCAGTTCTTCCATGGGCAGCATCAGGCCGCCGACCATGTAGCGCAGGGCGATTTGCCGACGCAATTGCGGATTGCCCGGCGACATGTCGGTCACCACCATGCGTGGGTCCATTTCCCGGGCGGCACTGGCCAGCGAGCGTGACAGGCGTTGCAGTGGAAACAGCGTCGGGCTCGGGAAGGCCGAGCCGAAGGGTACGGTGTTCGGGTCCTTGATCGAGTCGAGTACCGAGAACACCAGTTCGCTGACGTCGACTTCGGTGGATTCGCTGACTTGGCTGCTGATCACCGGCTCCGAGAACGGGCTCGGCGCGTGGGTGTTGACGAAGTAGCCGGAGCGCGGTCGGGCGCGGATCAGCCCGCGACGCTCCAGCAGGTAATAAGCCTGAAACACTGTGGACGGGCTGACCCCGTAAGTCTGGCTGGCGTAACGCACCGAGGGTACACGCTGGCCTGGGCCGAGCACCCCGGAGCGGATCAGTTCAGCAATGTCGTCAGCGAATTTTTCGTAGCGTTTCATCTAGGACCCGGATTTGACGGAAAACAGGCGACACATACTTCTGTGGCGAGTGGAGCTCTTTGTGGCGAGGGGGCTTGCCCCCGTTCGACTGCGAAGCAGTCGTAAAACTAGCGTGTCAGATCTATCTGTATGAATAAATGAAGGGGCCGCTACGCAGCCCAACGGAGGCAAGCCCCCTCGCCACAATGACTGTGCTCAATCTGGTGGGCACAGAGTTTAAAGGCTCAACGATTCAACGGTGCAACAAAACGGCTCTGTGCCACGCTGTTCACCGAAGGTTCATCGCTGTCAGTGATCTTGAAGCTGATCGTCTGCGAGCTGCTGCTTGGCTTGTCGGTGGTCATGGCCACTGAAACAGGCACATCGACAATTTCTCCCGGCGCCAGGCTCAACTCGGTCTTGCCCTGCAACTGGAAGCCGTCGCCGTCCACCAGAGACAAGCGATAGTCCTGCCGCTGCTGGGTTTTGTTGATGACTTTGAGGCTGTAGATGTTTTCGATCTGGCCCTGGCTGTTTTCGCGAAACAGGCCACGGTCCTTGCTGACGTCCAGCGATACCATCGACCGCTCCATCAGCGCCAGCGTCAGTGCACCAATCATTACCACCAGCACCGCGGTGTAGCCGATCAACCGAGGCCTGAGCAAGTGCGTCTTGCCACCTTGCAACTCATGCTCGGAGGTGTAGCTGATCAGGCCACGGGCATAGCCCATTTTGTCCATGATCGAATCGCAGGCGTCGATGCATGCCGCGCAACCAATGCACTCCATCTGCAAGCCGTCGCGAATGTCGATGCCGGTCGGGCAGACCTGCACACACAGGTGACAGTCGATGCAATCGCCCAGACCCGCGTCGGCAGGCTTCACCTCGCGTTTGCGCGGGCCACGGCTTTCGCCACGGGCGGCGTCGTAGGAGATGGTCAGCGTGTCTTTGTCGAACATCACGCTCTGGAACCGTGCATACGGACACATATGCATGCACACCGCTTCACGCAGCCAACCGGCGTTGATGTAGGTCGCGCCGGTGAAGAACAGCACCCAGAACAGACTGACGCCGCCCATTTGCAGGGTCAGCAGCTCATTGGCCAGCGGACGGATCGGCGTGAAGTAGCCGACAAACGTCAGCCCCGTCAGCACACTGATGGCCAGCCACATCGTGTGTTTGGCCGAGCGACGCAGCAGTTTGTTCAGGCCCCAGGGGGCGGCTTGCAGCTTGATCCGCTGATTGCGCTCGCCCTCGGTGACCTTTTCGCACCACATGAACAGCCAGGTGAAGGAACTCTGCGGGCAGGTGTAGCCACACCACACTCGCCCGGCGAACACGGTGATCGCGAACAGACCGAAGGCGCAGATGATCAGCAGCGCCGAGAGCAGGATGAAATCCTGCGGCCAGAAGGTCGCGCCGAAGATGTGGAATTTGCTTTCCGACAAGTCCCAGAGCACCGCCTGCCGGCCGCCCCAGTTCAGCCACACCGTGCCGAAAAACGCCAGGAACAGAAACCCCGCGCCACTCAGGCGCAAGGTGCGGAACAAACCGGTGAAGCTGCGGGTGTGAATCTGGTTGTCGCTGGATTTGGCCTTCATCTTTGGACGTGAAGGCTCGAATGTCTCTACTAATCGGACGGGGATTCTATCGCTCATGGTCTTTCGCTCATCAGCCTCCATCAGGCAGATGAACTATGACCACCGAACTGTTTGCATAACAGACTCAGGTATTGGATTAAAAAGCGGATCAGATGAGTCCTTGATCCGCCCCTGCGACAACTTGATGCACCCCGGCAGGCGCGGCGACAGCGCCTGTCACAAGCGTTTGCGGCGGTCTCTGATCTGCGTCAGTCAAATCACCGAATCACTGCTGGTGACCATCAGGTGCCGACGACCATCGATGGCACCTGCTACGGTTAATGCGTCGGCTTCTGCTTCGGTGATGTAGAAGCGCTGGCCATCGAGGTCCACCGCCGACATGGCTTTGTCCGCGTCGGTAATGATGGTCACATCGGCAGCGAGGCGAATCTCTTCGCCGTTCTCGGTAATGAAAAAGCAGACCTGGTTTTCGATTCGCATGGTCATGGGGGTCACCCTTTTCTGCGGGATCTAAAGGTTAGGGCACAGGTCTTGCTCATCGTTCTGTGTAACCGATTAGTGGTCATGGAGCGTGGCTAAAGTGAAAGGATCTGAACTTTTAGCAGCGCCCGGCGCTCGGAACCTAAGTAGCGTCATGCAAGCAGCACACGATCAAGCACAGGAGCGTCCATGGGGCGTAAGGGGCGAGGCTCGATGACGACTGAAAAACCGACGGAGCTGCAGTACAACCCGCAACTGCCACTGTCGCAGGCTTTGCTGCTGCCGCGGATTATTATCGAAAACACCATGCCGGTGATCGATGGCGGCCAGTTCGCGGCCAAGGCTATCGAACGGCAGGCGGTGACGGTGACCAGCAAGGTTTTTGCCGACGGTCACGATACGCTTGCGGTGCGCGTGCGTTGGCGTGCCGAGGCCGACTCGATTTGGCAGAGCGAAGTCATGACCGATCTCGGTAATAACACCTGGCAGGGGCAGTTCAGCGTCGCAACGCCGGGTAGGTATCGGTTTTGTATCGAGGCCTGGATCGATCAGTTCGCCAGTTTCTGTCATGAACTGGAAAAGAAACACACGGCAGGTGTGCCGGTCAGCCTGGAGCTGCAAGAAGGGCGCATCCAGGTGCTGCAGGCGGCGGAGCGCAGTGACGGTCCGTTGAGCAAGAAGCTTACGGCGCTGCACCATGAGCTGGCCGGGCTGCTTGAAACCGAGCAAGTCGCGCTGTTTCTGCACCCACGCAGTGCCCGGTTGATGGCCGAGGCCGATCTGCGTCCCTACCTCAGCCTGAGTCCGGAGTACCCGCTGGACGTCGAGCGTGAACGTGCGCAGTTCGCCAGTTGGTATGAGTTGTTTCCCCGCTCGATCACCGATGATCCAGATCGCCACGGTACGTTCAACGATGTGCATTCACGTCTGGCGATGATCCAGGACATGGGCTTTGACGTGTTGTACTTCCCGCCGATCCACCCGATTGGTCGCAGCTATCGCAAAGGTCCCAACAACGCCCTGACTGCCGGCCCCGATGACCACGGCAGCCCGTACGCCATCGGCGGTATCGAGGGGGGGCACGAGGCGATTCACCCGCAGTTGGGCAGTCGCGAGGACTTCCGTCGCCTGGTCAAGGCCGCCGCTGCACACGGGCTGGAGATCGCGCTGGATTTCGCGATTCAATGCTCTCAGGACCATCCGTGGCTGAAGCAGCATCCGGGCTGGTTCAACTGGCGGCCGGACGGCACCATCAAATAC
The DNA here is from genome assembly GCF_058800905.1 of Pseudomonas sp. GW822-FHT04C11. Lineage (NCBI taxonomy): Bacteria > Pseudomonadati > Pseudomonadota > Gammaproteobacteria > Pseudomonadales > Pseudomonadaceae > Pseudomonas > Pseudomonas sp. GW822-FHT04C11. The sequence goes on from NZ_JBXAMS010000021.1 coordinate 48,164, forward strand.
GCCGAAAACCCGCCGAAGAAATACCAGGACATCGTCAACGTCGACTTCTACGCCAGCGAGGCGATTCCCAGCCTGTGGCTGGAGCTGCGGGACATTGTGGTCGGCTGGGTCGAGGAGGGCGTGAAGATCTTCCGGGTCGACAATCCGCACACCAAACCCTTGCCGTTCTGGCAGTGGCTGATCGGCGATGTGCGGGCGTTGTATCCCGAGGTGATCTTCCTGGCCGAGGCCTTTACCACCCCGGCGATGATGGCGCGCCTGGGCAAGGTCGGTTACTCCCAGAGCTACACCTACTTCACCTGGCGTAACACCAAGCACGAATTGGTGACGTACCTCACCGAGCTGAACCAGTCGCCCTGGCGCGAATGCTTCCGGCCCAACTTTTTCGTCAATACGCCCGACATCAATCCAGGCTTTCTCCATGAGTCGGGCCGCGCCGGCTTTCTGATCCGGGCTGCGCTGGCGACCATGGGCTCGGGCCTGTGGGGCATGTATTCGGGGTTTGAACTGTGCGAGTCGGCGCCAGTGCCGGGCAAGGAGGAATACCTCGACTCCGAGAAGTATGAAATCCGTGTCCGGGACTTCACTGCGCCGGGCAACATCATCGCCGAGATCGCCCAGCTCAACCGTATTCGCCGGCAAAACCCGGCCTTGCACAGCCATTTGGGCCTGCAGGTCTACAACGTGTGGAACGACAACATTCTGTACTTCGGTAAACGCACGGCCGATGGCAGCAATTTTATTCTGGTGGCGGTCAGCCTCGACCCGTTCAACGCCCAGGAGGCGCACTTTGAGCTACCGCTGTGGGAGATGGGCCTGCCCGACGACGCGGTGACCCAGGGTGAAGACCTGATGAACGGCCACCGCTGGGACTGGCACGGCAAGACCCAATGGATGCGCATCGAGCCGTGGAACCAGCCGTTCGGGATTTGGCGGATTACGGCAACTTGAAGTTGATGCAGTTTTTTGTGGCGAGGGGGCTTGCCCCCGCTCGGCTGCGTAGCAGTCGTAAAGTCTGCGCACGCGGTGTGCCTGAAAAATGGGCTCTCTGGACCGGGGTCTGCTTCGCAGCCCAACGGGGGCAAGCCCCCTCGCCACAGAGAAGCCTCATCGAATCGAGCAGGAGTTTCCAATGGCGAAGAAACCCAGGTCAGCCACCTTCAGCAATGACCCGCTCTGGTACAAGGATGCGGTGATTTATCAGGTTCACGTAAAGTCCTATTTCGACTCTAACAACGACGGAATCGGCGACTTTCCCGGTTTGATCGCCAAACTGGATTACATCGCCGATCTGGGCGTCAACACCATCTGGTTGCTGCCGTTTTACCCCTCGCCACGCCGCGACGATGGCTACGACATTGCCGAATACCGTGGCGTACACCGCGACTACGGAACGCTCACCGACGCCAAGCGCTTTATAGCCGAGGCTCACAATCGTGGCTTGCGGGTGATCACCGAGTTGGTCATCAACCACACCTCCGACCAACATCCCTGGTTTCAACGGGCGCGCAAGGCCAAGCCAGGCTCAAAGGCGCGGGACTTTTATGTCTGGTCCGATGACGATCAAAAGTACGACGGCACGCGGATCATTTTTCTCGACACCGAGAAGTCCAATTGGACCTGGGACCCGGTGGCCGGCCAATACTTCTGGCACCGTTTTTATTCGCATCAACCGGACCTGAACTTCGACAACCCGCAGGTCATGAAAGCCGTGCTCTCGGTGATGCGCTACTGGCTGGACCTGGGCATCGACGGCCTGCGCCTGGATGCGATTCCCTATTTGATCGAGCGTGACGGCACCAACAACGAGAACCTGCCCGAGACCCATGCGGTGCTCAAGCAGATTCGCGCCGAGATCGACGCCCATTACCCGGACCGCATGCTGCTGGCCGAAGCCAACCAGTGGCCGGAAGACACTCAGTTGTATTTCGGTGATGTTCATGGCGATAACGGCGACGAATGCCACATGGCCTTTCACTTCCCGCTGATGCCGCGCATGTACATGGCGCTGGCCCAGGAAGACCGTTTTCCGATCACCGATATTTTGCGTCAGACGCCGGAGATTCCGGCCAACTGCCAATGGGCGATTTTCCTGCGCAACCATGATGAGCTGACCCTGGAGATGGTCACCGACAAGGAGCGCGATTACCTGTGGAACTACTACGCGGCTGACCGCCGCGCGCGGATCAACCTCGGCATTCGTCGGCGCCTGGCACCGCTGATGGAGCGAGACCGGCGCCGCGTCGAGCTGCTCAACAGCCTGCTGCTGTCGATGCCCGGGACGCCGACGCTGTACTACGGCGACGAAATCGGCATGGGCGACAATATCTATCTCGGCGACCGCGATGGCGTGCGCACGCCGATGCAGTGGTCGATCGACCGTAATGGCGGGTTTTCCCGCGCCGACCCGGCAAGCCTGGTGCTGCCGCCGATCATGGACCCGCTCTACGGTTACTTGTCGGTGAACGTCGAAACCCAGGCGGGCGATCCACATTCATTGCTGAACTGGACCCGACGCATGCTGGCGATCCGCAAGCAGTCCAAGGCCTTCGGTCGGGGCAGCTTGAAAATGCTCTCGCCGAGCAACCGGCGGATTCTGGCGTATACCCGTGAATACACCGGTGATGACGGTAAACACGAAATCATTCTTTGCGTGGCCAACGTCTCGCGCAGTGCCCAGGCGGCCGAGCTGGACCTTTCGGCCTTCGCTGGCATGGTTCCCGTGGAAATGCTCGGCGGCAATGCTTTCCCGCCGATTGGCCAGCTCAACTTTCTACTGACCCTGGCGCCGTACGGCTTTTACTGGTTTGTGCTGGCAGCGGAAAACCAGATGCCGAGCTGGCACGTCGAGCCTGCGCAAAGCCTGCCGGACTTCACCACCCTGGTACTAAAAAAGCGCATGGAAGAGCTGCTCGAGGCGCCATCGCGCACCATTCTGGAGCAAAGTGCGCTGCCGAGCTGGTTGCACAATCGACGTTGGTTCGCCTGCAAGGACTCCCGTATCGAAATGGTGCACATTGCTTACGGTGTGCGTTTTGGTGATCCGCTGCATCCGGTGCTGTTCAGCGAAATCGAGGTGGTCAGCGACAGTCAAACCAGCCGTTACCAACTGCCGTTCGGGTTTCTCGCCGAAGACCAGGTGGGCGCCGCATTGCCGCAGCAACTGGCGTTGGCGCGAGTTCGGCGCGGGCGGCAAGTGGGCTTGGTGACGGACGCGTTCAGTCTCGACAGCTTCGTTCGTGCGGTGATCCAGGCGATGCAGGCGTACACGGTGCTGGACGCCAGTGACGGCGAAATTCGTTTCGAGCCGAGCGTCGGGCTGGCGGACCTCAATCTGCAGGCTGACTGCGATGTGCGCTACTTGTCGGCCGAGCAATCCAACAGCTCCGCGGTGATTGGCGGCAGCGTGGTGCTCAAGCTGATCCGCAAGGTCGCCAGTGGCGTGCATCCGGAGCTGGAGATGGGCGCATACCTGACGTCCGCCGGGTTCAAGCATATTTCACCGCTGCTCGGCTCGGTGATTCGCCGTGATCGGCAAGGTGAAGACACTCTGCTGATGATCGCCCAAGGGTATCTGAGCAATCAGGGCGATGCCTGGGAATGGACCCAGAACAACCTTGAGCGGGCGGTTCGCGATGAGTTGGCCGAGGCCATCTCCGAGCAGGAACAGCACTACAACGCGCTCGGTGAATTGAAAGATTTCGCTGGCATGCTCGGTCAACGGCTCGGGGAAATGCACCAGATACTGGCCGCGCCCGGTGACAACCCGGCGTTTGGTTCGCGGGTCAGTACGCACAAGGATCAGCAGGCATTGGCGAAAGCGATTGCTGCACAGCTGGAGCATGCCTTGCAGTTGCTCAAACAGCATCAGGCCCGGCTGAGCCCGGAGGACCAGGTGTTGGTGGTGCGTTTGCAGGAGCAGAAGAGAGCCATCCTCAGGCACATTCAGGAGCTGGCGGCAAAAGCGGTGGGCGGTTTGCAAATGCGTGTCCACGGTGATCTGCACCTGGGCCAGGTGCTGGTGATCAAGGGTGATGCCTACCTGATCGATTTCGAGGGGGAACCGGCGCGGCCATTGCATGAGCGAAGAGGCAAGCACAGTCCGTACAAGGATGTCAGCGGCGTGCTGCGTTCGTTCGATTACGCAGCGGCGATGGCCCTGGATGGGCAAGGGGTTGAAGTCACCGCGCAGACGCTGGCAGCACGTCAACGGGTGACGGAGCGTTATTTGCGTGAGGCCACCGCAACGTTTGTTCAGGCGTATCGGCAGGCAGCAGCTAGTCTTGCTCATGCTTGGCAGGATCCTGCAGCCGAAGACGCTGCACTGGCGTTGTTCTGCCTGGAGAAGGCGGCCTATGAAGTGGGGTATGAAGCCGAAAATCGTCCCGCCTGGTTGCCTGTGCCATTGCACGGTTTATACGGGTTGTTGAGTGGACTCAAACCCTTTTCCTATGTGAGTGGAGAGCAGTCATGACGGAGCCATCATTGAGGGAGCAGGGACAGGTGAAAGAAGCGCTGCTGCCAGCGGCGCGAGACATTGAGGCGCTGGTGCGCGCCGAGCATCAGGATCCCTTTGCGATACTCGGACCCCATGCAGATGGGGCCGGCGGTCAGTTCATTCGTGCCTACCTGCCGGACGCCTTGAGCGTGCAGGTGATCGCCCGTGACTCCGGCGAAGAACTCGGCAGCTTGAACCCGACCGAAGTGCCGGGGTTGTTCGTCGGGCATTTCGACCGGGCACAGGCTTATCTGTTGCGTACCCGATGGGCGGGTGGCGAGCAGACCGCAGAGGACCCTTACAGCTTCGGTCCGTTGTTGGGCGAGATGGATTTGTATCTGTTCGCCGAGGGTAATCACCGGGACCTCAGTGCGTGTCTGGGGGCGCAGCTGAAGAACGTCGAGGGTGTCGACGGCGTGCGTTTTGCCGTGTGGGCGCCGAATGCCCGGCGGGTCTCGGTGGTCGGCGATTTCAACGTCTGGGATGGTCGTCGTCACCCGATGCGGTTGCGTCATCCGTCCGGGGTCTGGGAGCTGTTTGTTCCGCGCTTGCAGGCCGGTGAAGCGTACAAGTACGAAATTCTCGGTGCCCACGGGATTCTGCCGCTGAAGGCTGACCCCGTGGCACTGGCGACACAGCTACCGCCTGATACCGCCTCGAAAGTCGCCTCACCGTTGCATATCGAATGGCAGGATCAGGACTGGATGCAGACACGCGGCGAGCGCCACCGGCCGAGCGCGCCGCTGTCGATCTATGAGCTGCATGCCGGTTCCTGGCAGTGCGAAGTGGATGACGTCGGTGAAGTGGCGCGCCAATACCATTGGGGCGAGCTGGCCGAGCATCTGATCCCTTATGTGCAGAAACTCGGCTTCACCCATATTGAACTGATGCCGATCATGGAGCACCCGTTCGGCGGTTCCTGGGGATATCAGCCATTATCGCAATTCGCCCCGAGCGCCCGTTACGGCTCGCCCAGTGACTTTGCCGCGTTCGTCAACGCCTGCCACCTGGCCGACATCGGGGTGATCCTCGATTGGGTGCCGGCGCATTTTCCCACCGATACCCATGGACTCGCGCAGTTCGACGGCACCGCGCTGTACGAGTACGGCAACCCGCTCGAAGGTTTTCACCAGGACTGGGACACGCTGATTTACAACCTCGGACGCACCGAAGTGCATGGCTTCATGCTGGCGTCGGCGTTGCACTGGCTCAAGCATTTTCACGTCGATGGGCTGCGGGTCGATGCAGTGGCTTCGATGCTGTATCGCGACTATTCACGCAAGGCCGGCGAGTGGGTACCCAATCGCCATGGCGGTCGGGAGAACCTCGAAGCCATCGATTTTGTCCGCCATCTCAACGATGTGATCGACCTCGAAGCCCCCGGAGCGCTGGTGATTGCCGAGGAGTCGACGGCCTGGCCGGGCGTCAGCCAGGGCACGCAGCATGGCGGGTTAGGGTTCGACTACAAATGGAACATGGGCTGGATGCACGATTCGCTGCATTACATTCAGCAGGACCCGGTCTACCGCGCCCATCATCACAACGAGCTGAGCTTTGGCCTGGTTTACGCCTGGTCCGAACGCTTCATCCTGCCGATTTCCCACGACGAAGTGGTCCACGGCAAACACTCGCTGATCGACAAGATGCCCGGCGATCGCTGGCAGAAGTTCGCCAACTTGCGTGCCTACCTGAGTTTCATGTGGGGGCACCCGGGTAAAAAACTGCTGTTCATGGGCTGTGAGTTCGGCCAGTGGCGCGAATGGAATCACGATCAGCAGCTGGATTGGTACTTGCTGCAATACCCGGAACACCGCGGCGTGCAAAAACTGGTGACTGACCTCAACCAGCTCTACCGCGAAGAGCCGGCGCTGCATGATCAGGACGATGTGCCGCAGGGCTTCCAATGGCTGATCGGCGATGACGCGATGAACAGCGTCTATGCCTGGCTGCGTTGGAGCAAGGAAGGGCGGCCGGTGCTGGTAGTGGCTAACTTTACACCGGTGCCGCGTCCGGCGTATCGGATTGGCGTGCCCATTGGCGGGCGCTGGAATGAAGTGTTCAACAGCGATGCGGGCATCTACGCCGGCTCCAACTATGGCAATGGCGGCGGTGTGATGACCGAAGAGGAGGGCAGCCACGGCCAACCCTTGTCGTTGGTGCTGAATCTGCCGCCGTTGGCGGTGTTGATGTTGCGTCCAGAGGGTTGATGTTGAGCTGATGTGCTGACTGGCTTCGATTGCCGACTCCTGCGCAGGATGGTGATCCTGCGCAGGAACGGCGACCGGTTGCGCTTACTTGCCGCTGGTCACCAGTTCTTCCAGGTGATCCATGATTTCCTGTGGCTTGAGCACCAGCACATCGCTTTCCAGCGAATCGAGCACCACTTCCGCGGTGTTTCCGATCAAGGCCCCCGAGAACCCGGTACGCGCCACGGTGCCGATGACGGTCACCGACGCCTGCAATTTATGCGCAATGTGGGGAATCAGCACATCGGCCGGACCTTCTTCGATATGCAGGTGTTCATCGTCGATGTCGAACTCGGCCTGGAACGCCTTGCACGCTTCGCGGTAGCGGGCCTCGATGGTTTCCTTGAGCTGGAACACCGGGTCGGCCGCCGAGAGCATGGGCGACGGATGGGCGCTGATGACGTGCAGATGGGCCTTGGCCAGGTGAGCGATGTCGAAGCCATGATCGACGATGCTCGCATGCAGCACGCGGTGCTCGGGGTCGTTGTTGCCCACGTCGATGGCCGCCAGAATCGTCCCGCCGGTCCAGGGTTTCGAGGTCTTCACCAGTAACACCGGGCTCGGGCACTGGCGCAGCAGTTTCCAGTCCGCCGGGGTCAGCAGGGCTTTCTTCAGCGGGTTGTCCGGAAAGTGTTGCTTGATCACCAGCCCGCAACCCTCGGCCTGCTGCACATCGATGATGGTTTCATGCAGGCTTTTGTTCCAGGCTTGCTCGGTGGTGACACTGTGGCCGTCTTCCTGCAGGCTGGCTTTGAGCACACTCAACAGCGCCGAGTGATCATGCTCTTTATCGCAGATCAGCAAGTGCAGATGCGCCTGAGTCACCCCGGCGATCATCTTGGCGCGCTTGAGGGCCAGGCTCTCTTCGGGCAAGGGTTCGATGACCACCAGGATGCTGCGGATGGCTTGCATGGTCGGAATCTCCGATGAATGAAAAACACGTCGTTGCACAACTATAGTTGCTGGTCGTGAACTCGGGTCTTGATGCATATCAAGTCTGGCGACTGGTGGTCTGCCGGCAGGCACGTATAATCGGCCCCCTTCGCTGTGAACTTATTGCCCGTGAGCCTCATGTTACTGAACCCTGAAATCGTCGCCGTCCTGCCCAATGGTCCTGTTGAACTGTCGGAAGTGAGCCAATGATCCTTCCTGAAATTCACGAATTCCTTGGCTGCCGCACGCCCGATGGCTGGGTTCAAGCCGCATTGGCCGATCAGGAAACCCTGCTGATTGACCACAAGAACTGCGAGTTCAAGGCTGCCAGTACCGCGCTCAGCCTGATTGCCAAGTACCATTCGCATGTCGACCTGATCAATTTGATGTCACGCCTGGCCCGGGAAGAGCTGGTGCATCACGAGCAAGTCATGCGCCTGATGAAAAAACGCAAGATCGAACTGCGCCAATTGTCCGCCGGTCGTTACGCCTCGGGTTTGCGCAAAGTGGTGCGCAGCCACGAGCCGGTCAAACTGGTCGACACGCTGGTGGTCGGGGCGTTTATCGAGGCGCGCAGCTGCGAGCGTTTCGAAGCGTTGGTGCCCCATCTGGATGAAGAACTGGGCAAATTCTACTTCGGCTTGCTGAAAAGCGAGGCGCGGCATTTTCAGGGGTATCTGAAACTGGCCTACCAGTACGGCGATGCCAAGGACATTGCCCAGGTGATCGACAAGGTTCGCGCCGCCGAGCAGGAACTGATCGAGTCCCCGGACATCGAGTTCCGCTTCCACAGTGGCGTGCCTGCGGCAAGTCTGTGAAAGAAATCAGGCAAATTGTTAAAAACTCTTAAGAACATGAAAGTTCTCCGAAAACCGGCCCGCGAGGCCGGTTTTTCCTGTCTGGCATGTCGGTTGAGGGTGAGATTGGCGCCATAATGCGCGCTCTCAATCATCGGCTCACAGATTGGCACTTATGGACAATCAGGCGTTTGGCAAGGTACTGCTCGTGGAGGATGACGAAAAGCTCGCGGGGTTGATCGCGCACTTCCTCTCCCAACATGGTTTCGAGGTACGGACCGTGCACCGTGGCGATCTGGCGCTGGCGGCGTTTCTCGAATTCAAGCCGAAAATCGTCGTGCTCGACCTGATGCTGCCCGGCCAGAGCGGCCTGCATGTGTGCCGCGAGATCCGCAGTGTGTCCGAGACGCCAATTGTCATCCTCACGGCCAAGGAAGACGACCTGGACCACATCCTGGGCCTGGAGTCCGGCGCCGACGACTATGTCATCAAACCGATAAAACCACCGGTATTGCTGGCCCGGCTGCGCGCCTTGCAACGTCGCCAGATACCGGAAACCACGGTACGCGGTTCGCTGGAGTTCGGCCGTTTGCTGATTGATCGCAGCTGCCGCGAAGTGCGGCTGGCGGGTGAGGGTATCGAGCTGACCACCATGGAGTTCGAATTGCTGTGGCTGCTGGCCAGCGCCGCCGGCAAGATTCTTTCCCGCGATGACATCCTCAATCGCATGCGCGGCATCGCCTTTGACGGGCTCAACCGCAGCGTCGACGTGTACATCAGCAAACTGCGCGGCAAGCTCAAGGACAATCCCAGAGAACCGGTGTGCATCAAGACCGTTTGGGGCAAGGGTTATCTGTTCAATCCATTTGCCTGGGAGCTCTAGATGCTAAGGCTGTTTCTGCGGCTGTACGTCATTCTCGCCTTTGGCTTTGCAGGGGCGATCTGGACGGTCAATTACATTTTTGCCGAGCTGTTGCCCGAGGCCAACGAGACCTATAACCGCGAAGCCATGCGCGGGCCAGCTTACAGCCTGGTCGAATTGCTCCGTCCGGTCACCGGCATTGCGCGTGATGAGCGCCTGGCGGAGCTGAAAACCCACTACGGGCTGCGCCTGAAGCTGGTGCAGAGCAGTGAGCTGGATCTCACTGAGCGAGAGCAAAAACTGCTGGCTGACGGTCTGTTGGTCGTGCGCGGGGATTTCAACGAGTTTATCGCCAGCATCGATGGCGGCCCGCAGTTGTTGAACATCAAACTCCCGGAGGAGCCCAAGTGGCTGTATGTCTGGGCCTACGCTTTACTGGGCGTGTTCCTGGCTTTTGTCCTGTACTTCTGGGTGCGACCGCATTGGCGCGACCTCGAACTGATCAGAGTGGCCGCGCAACGTTTCGGCGATAACGATCTGACCTCGCGCATTCAATTGTCCAAACGCTCGAACATTCGCGTGCTGGCCGAGCACTTCAACCAGATGGCTGCGCGTATCGAAGGCTTGATTGCCAATCAGCGCGAGCTGACCAATGCGGTGTCCCATGAGTTGCGCACGCCGATTGCGCGCTTGTCGTTCGAACTCGATCAACTCAAGCAACAGGCCGATCCGAGCGAGCGCAAAGCACTGATTGCCGACATGTACGCCGATCTCGGTGAACTGGAAGAGATGGTTTCCGAGTTACTGACCTACGCCAGTCTTGAACGCGGTGCCACGGTGATCAGTCTCGAAAACATTCAGGCCCACAGTTGGCTCGACAGCGTGGTCGGCAGCGTTGCCCTGGAGGCCGAGGCGGCCGGGGTGCAGCTGTTGATTCGCGCCTGTGAGGTCGACTCTGTGCGGATCGAGCCGCGCTTTATGGCGAGGGCGGTGATCAACCTGCTGCGCAATGCCATTCGCTACGCCGAGCGACGGGTGGAGGTGTCGCTGACGCTGGGTGAAGACGGTTATGAAGTGTTGGTCAACGACGATGGCCCGGGCGTGCCGATGGAAGGACGCGAGAAGATTTTCGAGCCGTTCTCGCGACTCGACACCAGTCGCGACCGTCGCACCGGTGGTTTCGGTCTGGGCCTGGCGCTGGTTCGGCGGGTGTCGCAATCGCACGGCGGCAAGGTCGACGTCAGCGATTCGCCGTGGGGCGGCGCGTCGTTTCGCATGACCTGGGCGCAGGCTGACTAAGTCAGATCTCAGCCTTAACACATAACCGATCACCCGTAGCAGCAGGCTGCTACGAGGTCTGGGGCGTACTGCGGGGGAGGCAACTCAGAAGCTGTATTTCACCTGGCCAGCCAGCGACGTTTGCGTCCGTCGTTCGACGATCGGGCTGTCCGCTGCATCGCCATTGAGGTACTGCATCGCCAGCACCGTCGAGAATTCGGTCTGGTCGTTGATCGGCACCGCCCAGGTCAACGCTGCGCCTCGGCTGACCATCCCGCCGTGGGTGGCGTAGGCCCGGAACTGGCTGCGTGACGCCTGGGCCGTGCTCACGCCGTACCAGGTCCGCACGTAGTCGGCATCACCAAACACGCTGTTGAGGCTGCCATCCAGGCTGCCGTATTCGCCTTCATAGAGGTTGGTGCTGATACTCAGCTCCAGCCGGTTGTAGGCGGAGCCGGTGTCGCGGTCGTCATCGCTCTTTTTCAGCGCGTGCTCCAGGGTGGCGCCGACAACCACTTCGCCCAAGGTGTAGTGAATACTGGCGCCCAGTTGCGGGCGGGATTTGATCGAGCCCATACCATCCAGGCGATTCGAGCCCTCGAACCTCGACTTGCGGTCCTTGCGCGTTTCACTCAGGCCAATGTAGGTGCTGAATGCCAGGTCCCCCCATTCGTTCTGCCAACCCAGACCGCGTTCGGTGTCGAGGAAGAGGCCATAAGGGCTGACAATCTGGCCGCCGAGCAGCGGCGCAGTCACGCGTTCATCGCTGCCGCTATAGCGTGGCGCGTTAGCCACACCGGCCTGCGCGCTGTAATGCCAGTCTTCGGCTTGCACGTAATCGGTCGAGGCCAGCAGGCAGATGGACGTCAGCGAAAGACAAAAGGTTTTGCGGTTTTTCAGAGCAAGCATGAGGCACCCGGCAGGGATTAGGATGCCATCATGCTAGGGGCGTACGGGTAGGCAATCTTTGAGAGCTTTGTCGGGAAACTGTCAAAGACTGTTAACGGCTCAGGCCCAGCCGCTCGTGCCACTCGGCAATGGATTCTTGCGGGTAGACCTCGAACTGCTGATCGCCGGGATGTAGCTCGACTTCGACCCACGAGGCTTTTGAACCGAGCATCAGGTGCGTGTGTTCCGGCGGCACCGGCAGCGGGGTGTCGATGGCCGAAGCAAAGGGGTGAATCAACTCGGGCCATTCAGGGCTGAACAACCACAAACCACTGCCGCAAAGCGAGCAGAAGTGCCGTTCGGCGCTGCTGCTGTGGGCACGCCGGGCGCCGTCATCCTTGAGACGCGCGTGATAGATCGAGATGTGTTTGCGACCGCGGACTTTCAGGCTTTTCGCCTCGCCGCCGAGGTTGATCGCGTAGCCACCCGAGCCTTGGGTCTTGCGGCAGATCGAGCAATAACAACGTTGATACGGGTAGGGGTGGGCACTGTTCAGACTGAACGACACCGCGCCGCAATGGCAGGAACCTTCAAGCTGCATGGGGCAAACCTCCAAAAAGTCGCGCGGACTTCCTGGAACAGCCTAGCAGTTGAGCAATACTTCAGCCCTTGGCATCAGCCTCTGCGGGTCGCTGCGTTCCAGTGCGAACCGAGCCTGCTGCGGCCGGTTCGCCTGGTTGAAGGTCGTGGCATATCACTTGGATTTTTTCGCGGCCTCGAGCCGGTCCTCGCGTTTTTCCTGTTCATTGCGGAACAGCTTGTCGGCATTTTTTTTCTGATCGTCGGAAAACGTGCCATACAGAGCGCTAAACGTCGTTGCAAGCTTTTGCATATTGTCCGCGTGCAACTGGGCTAATTTGGCATAGGAGGCCATTGCGTCATCGGCATTCAACGATGGCAGCTTTTCCGCTCGCTCCAGAAAGGCGGTATCGGCGTTGTGCGCATTGTCGCGGATGGTTTGCGCGTAGGCCTCCCATTGAGTTGACTGCTTGTCGGTGATTTTCAGCTTGGCGTGCAGTTCCTTGATCCTCTTCTCCACAACGTCCATGTGCTTTTTGGTATGACTGGCAGCTGTCTGTGACGTTGCAGCAGGACTGTTCGTTGCCGTCGTCTGTGCCGAGACAGAAGTGCTGAGCAATGCCAGCATCAACGCTGCCGGCATAGCTGCTTTGAGTACGAAGTTATTCATGTCTTTATATCCGGATTGAGTTGTCGAACTGACGACCGTTGTATGGGATATATCAGTGTGAGCGGCGGTCGCTCGGGTTCCATACGACCAGGCAGCTTAATAGCCGGGTGGAGGATATCCATAGGAGTTGTACGAATCGGGATAGTACGGCCTTGGGTAGTACCGGACCCCCGGTGGAGGGGGCGGAGGAGGTTGCCGGTAAATCACGGCGGGCGGCGCCTGTACCGCACCCGCGACGACTGCTCCCAATATTGCACCAACCAGTATCGCCCCCAAATCGCCGCTGCCACCACCGCGATAGTCACCACCGCCGCCGCGATAGTCACGACGGTTGTCATGGCCGCCACGATAGTCGCGATGGTAAACCTGCCGGCCGTAGCCGTCCCGCTGATAGTCGTGTTGCGCTTGTGCCGGTAGCGCGGCCGCTGCCACCGTAACAGCGACAAGCATTACTGCCAGCCGTCGGTATAAAGGTATTTGCAAATGCTGAGTCATGAATCGTGCCTCCTTCAATGAGGGAATCACTGAACCCCACCGTCCACTGGATGAGCAGGAAGATCACAACCGTCTTGATATGGCGGCGATCTGCCTTGTGTCAGGTTGACTTAGCTACCGGCGCGGGTCTGTTCGGTAGCGCACCCTTGCGCCCGGTACAGAGTGATTAAAGCAGATGGGCTGGGGGACAGCGCTCGGACCGCAACGACCGCACTATAATTAATCTGTCGATGACACGAGAGAGGGTCCAACTATGAAAACTCACTCCTTCCAGCATTACTCTCATAATCTGGGAATGGCCGTTCACGACGCATGGATTACTACCCGGGTGAAATCGGCCCTGACATTTGCAGAGCCGACTCTCAGCATGCATGTCAATGTCAAAACCCACGCAGGTACGGTAGCGTTGAGCGGTCGCGTCAACACCCATAAAGAATGCGAGCGGGTGGTAGAGCTCGCCCGTTCGGTGAATGGCGTCAACGAAATCGATGCCAAAGACTTGCTGACGCATGTGTTCACTCCCGGGCATCTCCCGGAAGCGCCCAACGCTGAAGAGAGCACCGAGTATCGGTCTCAATCGTCGGAAAAAAAGATCGACGACAAGTAATGCTGGCAACCGCGTGAACGCCGCGCTCCCGGCTGGGAAGCGCGGCGCAAGGTAGATGTAGCGGTCAACTAATTCCGGACAATAAAATGCCCAGCGCTGGGTCGGCAGCTCCTGCTGAGCGTGTGGTTCCAAACAGTGGTTTATTTCCAGAGTACCGAAGCAGTCGAAACTGTCCCATTCTTACCGCGTTCTCTGGTAGTCGGCTGCTCCACTCCCTTGCGGGAGTGGGGCAGTTGGTTTCGCTATTATTTATAGCGTCAGTTTTTACGCCTATTATCATCATGCCGTTGACGAACAATATGGCGGACGTTACGTTGAATTCAATGAGCGCACTTTTCGTCACCACCACGACAACCACCACCACGACCGCCATCGGCGGGCCGCGGGGAGGTTGTGCGCTCTAAACACTTGCCACAATTTAACCGAAAGGCCCCGCCGGAAACGGACGGGGCCTTTTTTGTGCTCTTCGTCCTTCCGGTCCATAAAAACATCAGGGAGAGAAGGATGGACGATTTTGATCACCGCGCATTGGGAAATAAACTCGATTTGCGAAGCGTTCAGTCTGCGAATGACGCCAGGCAGTCAATGAAGGTTCGCCGGGCTTCGCCGCTTTTTGATCGATTGACGGGCGGCGTCGGCTTAGCAACAACGGTCCTGCTCTTTCTGCAGTTTCTCGTTAATCTCTCGGTGTTCGGGTCTTTTCCGCTGCTGGCTGCCTTTCTGAGCGTCGAGCGACGCTTGAGCGCCGGCGACGTCGCGAGTGTGCTCACCGTGAGCCTGCTGTCGAGTCGGCTGTTGCCGCTTGTTCTAGGATCTGCTACCGACCGATTTAATAGCAGAGTACTGGTTTCGTTGGGGCTGGTGTGCCGTGCTATGGGATTCATCGGTTTGGGCCATGTTCTCGATTTCCCCGCGTTGGCCGGATGTGCATTCTTGAGTGGATTCGGCGCAGCCCTCTATGAAACGACCGCGTACTCCGTGTTCGGTACCCTCAAAACAGATATTCGTTCGCGTGTATTCGTCTTGAATAATCTTGTACTTAACTTGGGGGCGCTGGTCGGGCCAACAGTGCTGTTCTTACTGCCTGCCCATGGCGGCGCTTTCCCATTTGAGGTAAGCGGTTATATCTTCGCTGCGTTGGCTTTGGTGGCACCGTTCGCGGCTGTACGGACGCGCGTGAATGAAAGACCGAAGCGTGTTGTCTCTGCGCTTTTTGAGGTTTTCCATGACAGGAAATTTCGAAGACTCTGCATCGCACTTATCCCGTTCTGGACTGTGTACACGCAAATTTATGTGTTCATCCCACTGACTTTCGCTCAGGGAGCGTCAGGGTATAACGGTGTGCGACCGTTCTACATCGCGAACGCTTTGTTCGGTGTCTTAACTGCGCTTCTGGGGATGCGATGGTTTCAACAGGCAAGGTGGCAATCCCTGATGTCAATCGGTCATCTCGCGCTGCTCGCCTGTTTCGTACTGGCAGCGCTCATTTTCCCAGGAGAATGGAACTCGCAACAGTCTCTGGTGATCCTCGTTGTCATCGCTTTAGTTTTCACGTTCGGCGAAAGCCTCATCTTGCCTGCGTCGAACATCGCACTCGCTGAACTGACGACCGAGAGCAACGCTGGAAGCTATTTCGGCGCGTCAGCAGTCTCTTGGGCGATAGGCGGAGCATTGGGAAACTATCTGGGCAGTATGGGCGCGCGATGGACGCCGATCAGCATGGGTTGGCTTGTTTTCGCTTTTGTCAGCATGATCGGGTTGCTTTGTTTCAAGAGGCTTGAACATGCCCAGTAGGGGCGGAGCCAGGATGAGCCTAAATTTTTATCATAAGCACTTTGTTTATATAGGATTATTTAGGGCAATAAAAAGGTTCTTCACGGATTACCGGGAAAGCCGTTCCTCATCTTCAAGAACACACCGGGCCGCGAGCCTTGCACCGACATAGAGCCTGACATGCTTGCCAAGGCATGTGTGTTGCCATCAAAGTAGTTGCAAGCGCTTACGGATTGTGTTTAAAGAGATGACCGCGGGCCGAAGGGTTTGTGGCGTGCTCCTGGAAGGTGCGCTGTTCGAGTGAGGCTGTCTCCAGGTCTTTTCGAAAAAAAATAAAAGGATTTAGATTATGACGTCTTTTCAAGATATCAAACCTGAGCAGGTCGATGCGCTCAAAAAGCAATCGCAGGCTGCCTTTGACGCACAAATCAAGCGCCAGCAAGAGGTTGTCAGTGCGAAGCCGGCGCTAGAAGAGGTCCTCCATCAGAAGGTGCACCCGCAATCGTTGTGTGGATGCGGATGCCAGCAGAACATTTGCGGCTACTTCTCGTTCGAAGGTTGCGGTTGCGGTTGCTATCCTCAGACCGAAACCATCCAGATTAGTGCGTCACCCGCCGATATCGGACCAAATGCTCCTCAGCAAGGAACCCGAGTGCGGTTCGTCGGCGAGGCGACAGGTACGGGTACCAGTATCAACATTCCCACTATCTACCTGCAGGGCACCGTGCCTGATGCCGAGAACCTCATCGGCGTCCCGTTGTCGCTGCAATTGTTGATTAGTGCCGGTTCCCTCACCCTGTACCTTTTTGAAGGGCAGCGCCTGCTGGCCGCACTGGTCCATCCAGCGCAGTATGCCGCGAACATCAGTGGGCAGTTCTCCGGCAGTGGAACCGGTTTTTTCCAGCCGGCGTGATGTAGTCGACCAGGAGTAAACAGCCCGACGCCGGGCAAGAAAGCCCTAGCCTCAAACGCTAGGGCTTTTTTTTGGTTCTTCCCGGGATTCCGTGAAGAACCAATAAAAAGCCCGGCACTGGGCCGGGCTCTATCAGCGTTTGAATGTTGTTTAGCTCAACAGCCCGGTACTGACCGCGACAATCAGGAAAATACCCAGTACCGCCCGGTAAATAACGAAAGGCCAGGTGGAAAACCTTTCGAGGAATTTCATCAGGCCCCAGATGGCGCAAAATGCCGACACGCTGGCGATCACCAACCCGAAAATCAGGTGCGACCACGCTTCGGCCGGGATATGTGCGTGATACAGCACCCACAGCTCTTTCAAGCCGGCCAGCGCAATAGCGGGCAATCCAAGCAGGAATGAGAAACGCGCAGCTTCTTCGCGTTTGAAGTTAAGGAAGAGTGCGGCGGTGAGTGTTGAACCAGAGCGTGAAACACCGGGGATCAGCGCGCCAATCTGCGCGATGCCGACAATCAATGCATCCCGCAGGCGCATCTGTCCCACGACGCGTTGATGGCGGCAGCTGAGTTCGGCCGCAGCCAGCAGAACGGCCATCACCAGGCACGAGATACCAATCACCATCAGGCCTCTTAACGGTGAGTTGCAGGTATTGAGCAGCGAGGACAAGGCCAGGCCCGCAATGCCGATCGGGATGGTCGCCAGCACAATCGCAACGGCCAGCTTGAACGACTGATTGTTGTAATCACGCTGTCGCACGGCGCCTATGCTGCCAGCGACGACTTCCCGTACATCACGCCAGAAATAGCTGACGACCGCAGCCAGTGCGGCCAATTGCATCGCGGCGGAAAACGCCGAGCCGGGATCGGGCCAGCCGAGCAGGGCGGGCACGATTCGCATGTGCGCAGTGGATGAAATGGGTAATAGCTCGGTGATGCCTTGAATGATCCCCAGGATGCCAATTTGCAGGTAATCCAGAGAAGCAAAGCCGATATCAAGGCCGCTGGTACAGACGTTTGTCAAAATACGTTCCTTAAAAAGTAAGGCTTTCCCACTAGCCCCGAAAACACGGCACGACGTTCGGAAAGTCTTGGCAGTGGGCAAATGATCCTGGACTGAACCGCTCTGTCAGAGGGTCGTTCATGGTGACTGCGAGCGGAATAATGGCCTTATTTGTAACTGTTTGCTACAGGCTGTTGAGATGATTTTTTTAGTCAAGAGCGCCCGCGAAGCCCCTGTGTACGGGCCTGGCCGGGATTTTATGTTCGCTTCATGACCGACAATTGAAGTTCCTCAGTCCCAGCTAAGTTTGCCTGCGTAGTCTCTCCCTTGCGCGATTTGCAGCGCTGTCAAGGAGAAGCATCCACATGAAGCCGCTTACGAAAGCTGACTGGCTCAATAAAGTCCCCGAGGTGACGCTGTCGTTCTGGGTCATCAAGATCATGTCCACCACCGTGGGTGAAACCGGCGCTGACTTTCTCGCCGTCGATGCCGGGTTGGGGCAGGGTGTGACCAGTATCGGCATGGCCGTGCTGTTGGCGATCGCGCTGTTCGGCCAACTTCGTACACGCGCCTACACCCCTTGGATTTATTGGTTGACGGTGGTGCTGGTGAGCGTCGTCGGAACGCAGATTACCGATGTACTCACTGACAAAATGGGCATCAGTCTGTATGCCAGCACGGCGGTATTTTCGGTGTTGCTGGCGATCAATTTCATGATCTGGTACGGGCTGGAACGCAGTCTTTCGATCACTGAAATCGTCACGCCACGTCGGGAACTGTTCTATTGGGCGACGGTGCTCTGCACCTTTGCGCTGGGCACCGCCGCCGGCGACCTAGCCACCGAAGCGCTGGGGCTTGGCTTCACACTGGGCGCGGTGATTTTCGGCGCGCTGATCGGCGTGACGTTCGCCGCCTGGCGCCTGGGTGGCAATACAGTCCTGACCTTCTGGATCGCCTACATCCTGACCCGCCCTTTCGGCGCCTCCCTGGGAGATCTGCTGACGCAAGCCAAGACCTATGGCGGCCTCGGCATGGGCGCCATGTGGACCAGCGCGATTTTCCTCAGCGTCATCCTGATCTTGGTCGCCGTCGCACAGATGAGCGTCGGCAATCGCAAACTCGTCACTGAATAACCGGTTCAAAAGCCTATCAAGGAATCATCATGGTCTACGTTCAAACCGCCATTCGTAAAGCCGCCGTCCTATCCGCCATTGTCGTATTCGGCCTGGCCGCCGGGTGTTCGAAACCCGCTGACGCCCCTAAAACGAGCGCTACTTCGGGCGCAGCCAGCGTTCAGCAAAGCTCGGCCTCGAAGCTCGGCGACCTGTCGGCATTCCAGGGCATTGCGGCCAACGTTGCCGATCTGGTGAATAAAAACGACCTGCCAGGCGCGAAAACACGAATCAAGGACCTGGAGTTGTCCTGGGACTCCGCGGAAGCCGGCATCAAGCCGCGTGCTGCCAGCGACTGGCATGTCCTGGACAAGTCCATCGACACCGCACTTGAAGCCTTGCGCGCCAGCAGCCCGAAACAGAGCGACTGCAAGGCAGCAATGGATGACTTGCTGAAAACCTTCAATTCGCTGCAAGGAAAAAGCTGAGCGCTTTCAATACCCATAAATCGCTTCATGCACGCTTGAACAGGTGATTCAATGCAGGCTCGACATTCGCGCAGGTAGACCCGCGTGAGTGTCGAGCCTCACTTATCACCGGAGAGGGACATGCGGATATTACTGGTCGAAGACGACCCGATGATCGGGGAGGCGATCCAGGGCGCACTGAAAGATGCCAGTTATGCCGCCGACTGGGTCAACAATGGCCTCACCGCCCTGACGGCGCTGGACACTCAACATTATGATCTGGTGCTGCTTGACCTCGGCCTGCCCGGCAAGGACGGCCTTGCGGTATTGAGCAGCATTCGGGCGCGCAACAACGGCGTTCCCCTGCTGATCATCACAGCCCGCGACAGCCTCGACGATCGCTTGCGCGGCCTCGATGGCGGCGCCGACGATTACCTGCTCAAACCCTTTGATATGGCCGAGCTGCTGGCCCGCATGCGTGCCGTTCTGCGCCGCAAGGGCGGCAGCGCGCTGCCGGTGTTCAGCAACGGCGTGGTGTCGCTGGACCCGATCTCGAAACACGCCAGCACCGAAGAAAACCCCGAGGTCCAGCTCTCCAGTCGCGAGTTTTCGCTGCTGCAGGCGCTGTTGATCAGGCCGGGGGCAATTCTCTCGCGCAGCGAGCTCGAAGACCGTATCTATGGCTGGGGCAATGAAGTGGAAAGCAATGCGGTCGAGTTTCTGATCCATGCGCTGCGTCGCAAACTGGGCAGCCACGTCATCAAGAATGTCAGGGGTATGGGATGGATGGTTTCAAAAGGCGACTGAGCGAGTCGGTTCAGGTCAGGCTGTCCGTTTCCCTGTCGCTGGCCATTCTGATCGTCGCTATCGTGGCTGGTATTTTCGCCTTCGTCTCGGCATTCGATGAAGCCCTGGAAATGCAGGACAACACCTTGCATCAGGTGGCCGTGCTGTTCGAGCGCCAGCAGATGACGCTGACCTATCCGACGCAAGGCAAGGGCATCGAGGGCGACGATGAAGAGTCCCGGGTCACCGTTCAGTACCTGAACGATGGCAACCAGGTGTCGGGCAATGTGGAGACTGGCGCACCGCTGCCACTGCCGACAACGCTGGCCGACGGCCTGTCGACGCTGGTGGTCGGTGGCGAGCCGTTTCGCGTGCTGGTCAAGACCCTGACCAGTGGCGCACGCATCGCCGTTGCACAGGAAACCGGCACGCGCGACAAGGACGCCCGCGAGAGTGCCTGGCGCGGCCTGCTGCCGTTTCTCATCCTGTTTCCCGTGCTCTTGCTGGTGGTTGCCGATCTGGTGCGCAAGCTGTTTCGGCCTATCGCGGCACTGGCGTCTGAAATCGACCAGCGCGGCGAGCAGGAACTGCACCCCATCGACGAGAACCATTTGCCTGCCGAGATCCGTCCCTTCGTGCTGGCCATCAATCGATTGCTCAACCGTGTGGCTCAGTCGATGGAGACCCAGCGGCGCTTCGTCGCCGACGCCGCCCACGAACTCCGATCGCCGTTGACGGCGCTGTCGCTGCAAGCCGAGCGCCTGGCCGTCGCCGACATGTCGACGTTGGCCCGGGAGCGTCTGTTTGCGTTGCGGCGGGGGATAGAGCGCGGCAAGAATCTGATTGATCAACTGTTGGCGCTGGCCACCGCACAATCGAACTCGACGCTGCCCGCAACGCCGGTTTCCGTGCATGGCGTCTATCGGCGTGTGTTGGAGGATCTGCTGCCGCTGGCCGAGGCCAAGCATATCGACATCGGTGTCGAGGATGAACAGGATGTGCAGGTGCTGATCAACGAGCTCGACCTGCTGGCCATGGTCAAGAACCTGGTTGATAACGCCATTCGCTATACGCCTGCGGGCGGACGGGTAGATCTTTCGGTGGGCATGGAGGAGGGTGGAGCACTGTTGCAGGTCAAAGACACCGGCCCCGGGATTGCGGCCGAGGAACGGGAACGTGTGTTCGATCCGTTTTATCGCAGCCTCGGGAACCATGAGGTCGGGTCCGGGCTGGGGCTGTCGATCGTCAAGGCGGTAGCCGATCGCAACGGGGCACAGATTCGCCTGGGGTTTGGCGATGAGGTGGCAAGACGCGGGTTGTGTGTCTCGGTGTGGTTGCCGTCATTGATTTCCCGCAGCGTTCCCCCTGCCGCCCAATTGTAGGCGCGGTATCATTTGCAAAAAGTACATATAGCCGGCCGGTGCATTCCTCGGCCGGCCATGGATATTCATTCAAGGATCAACCCATGCTTTTAAGCAAACGCGATCAGGCGCGAATCGAGCGTCGCCTGGTGGTTACCCTGACCGAGGCGTGTGAGACGGCCAAGGCGGAAATAGCAGGGTTTGCCTGGTTGACCCACGAGGTGGATTACACGGCGTTCCCCGCAAGCCTACAGGTGACCTGGGTCTTCGACACGCTGGCCAACAAGCGCCAGGCCCTGGCCGTCGGGCAAGCTGAACGAATGGTCGAACTGACGGCCGTGGCGTTGAGTGAAGCGGACATTCTCGTCAGTCCGGTTTCGGCTCACGTGCAATTTGACACCGAAGAAGAATGTCAGCGCGCTCATGCCGGAAACTGGCAGCAACGTTTGGCGCGCCAGCGCTCGACTCGGGATTGAACCATGGCCAAGGATATCGAAAACCCGTGTATTTCCGTTTGTCAGCTGCGCGGCGAGCTGTGTGTGAGTTGTGGGCGCATCAAGGAGGACATCAGGAAATGGAAGCGCATGAAGCGCCCCGAAAAAATGGCCGCTGTGCAACGCGCGAACTTGCGCCTGCAAAGCCTGAAAAAAAATAACGGGTGAGCCGCTGGCGAGTAAAGCTGTTGAGCCGTTGCTGAGTAACCAGACAGTCAAATCACAACGTTAAAGGGAGTTAACGATGGAAATGGATCATGTTTTTATTTGTGTGAATCAAGACGGTCGAGGGGCTGAAGCTCTGAAAATCCTCGGGCTTGTCGAAGGGACGCCAAACGTCCACCCAGGTCAAGGCACTGCCAATAGACGGTTCTTCTTCCGAAACGCTTTCATCGAACTTCTATATCTCACGGATGAGTCAGAAGCTCGAAGTCAGTTAACGGCGCCAACCCGACTCTTTGACCGCCTCACGTGCACAGAGGGAGTCGCCGCGCCCTTTGGTGTTTGCTTCAGACCTTCCACGGTAGGGGAGAAGCCGCTATTTCCAGTCTGGGAGTATCGACCCGTTTACTTACCCGCCGCCCTGAGCGTCGACGTGGGACATGCGCCTGTATCCGAACCGATGTGGTTTTTTCTTTCGTTTGCCAAGAGACCCGATGAGGCTCCGATTGAGCGAGCGCAGCCGTTCGAGCATCCCAATGGTTTTCGCGACATTACATCGGTGCGAGTGATCACTCCCGACAACCAGGCTTTTTCTAGCGCTGCGCAATGTGCCAACCAACTGGAAGGGTTTGCAATTGTTCATGGTCAAGAGCATCTGGTCATAGTGGAGATTGATCATGGGGCGGGCGGCCAGACGCACGATTTTCGTCCGGGGATGCCGATGATCATGAACTGGTAGTTCGGCCTGAAACGGACGCTCGAAAGCAAAACAAGCTAAAAACAGACGATCACGCAGGGGGATTACCGGTTGCTGGCCGGGGCGCCTTCAATTCCGTAATATCCGCAGCCGTCTTTTCCCACCACGCCCTGCGGCTTGTTCCGTCGGCCTGTTTTTTAGGTAAGCCATGAAATCCAAACGTCTGCGCGCTGATGCCCTGGCCGGACTCACCACCTCTTTTGCTCTGCTGCCCGAATGCATCGCCTTCGCCCTGGTCGCGCACCTGAATCCGCTGATGGGTTTGTACGGAGCCTTCATCATCTGCACCCTGACTGCATTGTTCGGGGGCCGGCCGGGGATGATTTCCGGGGCCGCCGGATCAATGGCCGTGGTGATCGTCGCGCTGGTGGTGCAGCACGGCGTGCAGTATTTGCTCGCCACGGTGTTGATGGGTGGACTGTTGATGATGGCGTTCGGTCTGCTACGGCTGGGCAAGCTGGTGCGCATGGTGCCGTACCCGGTGATGCTCGGTTTCGTCAATGGCCTGGCGATTGTCATTGCCCTGGCGCAACTGGAGCATTTCAAAAGTGGCGGGACCTGGCTGAGCGGCACAGCGCTGTATCTGATGATCGGGCTGGTGGCGCTGACGATGGCCATCGTCTACGTATTACCGCGCCTGACCCGAGCCGTGCCACCGGCGTTGGTGGCGATCCTCGGCGTCGGTCTGGCGGTCTATCTGCTCGGCCTGCCGACTCGCACCCTTGGCGACATGGCGCACATTGCCGGCGGCCTGCCTGGCCTGGCCCTGCCTCAGGTGCCCTGGAACCTGGAAACCCTGCGCATCGTTGCCCCTTATGCGGTATTGATGGCTCTGGTCGGCCTGCTGGAAACGCTCCTGACGCTCAACCTTACTGACGAGATCACCGAGAGCCGTGGCTACCCGGATCGCGAATGCGTGGCCTTGGGCGCGGCCAATATGGTCTCCGGTCTGTTCGGTGGGATGGGCGGATGCGCCATGATCGGTCAAACCGTGATCAACCTCAGTTCCAGCGGCCGTGGTCGCCTTTCTGGTGTGGTCGCCGGAGTGATGATCTTGCTGTTCATCCTGTTCCTTTCACCGCTGATCGAGCGCATCCCGCTGGCCGCACTGGTCGGGGTGATGTTCGTCGTGGCGCAGCAGACCTTCGCCTGGGCCTCGCTGCGGGTGCTCAACAAGGTGCCGTTGAACGACGTATTGGTGATCATTGCGGTAACGATCATCACGGTGTTCACCGATCTGGCCATCGCTGTGCTCTGCGGGATTGTCGTTGCCGCGCTGAACTTCGCCTGGCAGCAGGCCCGCGAGCTATACGCCGACAGTTACCTGGAAGCCGACGGCAGCAAGCTCTACCGCCTGCATGGCACGCTGTTCTTCGCCTCGACTGCACCGTTCCTCAACCAGTTCGATCCCGCCAACGACCCGCCCGAGGTGACTCTTGACTGCCGCCACCTGAGCTTTGTCGACTACTCGGCCATCACCGCGCTGAAAACGCTGCGTGAGCGCTACATCAAGACCGGCAAACAGTTGCGCGTGTATCACTTGTCCGAACGCTGCAAGAAAATGCTCAAGCGCGCTGGTGTGGCTCACGACTGAGGTCGGCGCCATGGGCGCAGCTCGAGTTTGAGTTTGCGATATCAACGCTGGGGAAGGTTCCAGCGTTCGCGAAAGTGCTCGTACTCCGCTTCGGGCAGTTGAACCAGTAGAGGCGACTGACGCGGATCCAGCCAGCTGAACAAGTGAGCAATATCTGCCGGGTCCATGGCTGTGCAGCCAAGCGTCGGTGAGGTAGGGGCACGCCAGATGTGGAAGAAAATGCACGAGCCCGCGTCGGCGGACGCCGGCGTGTTGTGCTCGATGACAATGCCTTGTCGATACATGTCGTCATCGCGACGCATGTGTTCGGAGCTGTTCCAGTCCTTGGCAATCGTCGACCCGTCGACAAGCTCGTTATAGCGCTTGGAATGGCTGTCATCCACGCATTCGGTGGTCGGTGTCAGCGCAAGGTAAGGCAGCCTGGTGTCGGCCGTGCTGTCGTAGCCAAAGGCGGTTCCCAATTTGAACGGGCCAGCAGGCGCTTTCCCGTCGCCTTCACGTTTGACCGGCCCTTCGCGTTGCTCGACGACACCGAGACCCTTGCCCCAGGCCAGCCCGCTTTTGCCGACAACCACCGGAAACGGCGCGCCGTATTTCTGAAATGTTTTCCCTAGCCGCTCGTAACGTTGGGCGGTCCCCTGGACATCAGTCCAGTTTTTTGTCGTGACCACAATCAGCTGGTTGCTGGTGTCCAGCGCCTGAGCCGTAATAGGGAAATCCATGACGTTCTTCAGCGCATCATTCCCGGTGTAGGTGAAGTGCCACCACTCTTTCGAGTACCCGGAAAATCCCTCTTTCTGCATGGCGTTGCTGAGCCGCTGGCGATTCTCTTTGGCGGTCGCGTTGATCGTTGAACTGTCGGTATGCGCTCGTTCATCGAAGCAATCGAACCCTGTGCCCATGTCGACGGCACCATCATGCCAACGCTGCTCATAGGGCGCGGCGCAGTCGACTTGCGCCGCCGAGGGGCTCCATGTCTGGGCGGGCAGAGCCTCCGGCCCGGTCAGCGTCAGATCCACCGTGCCGCCCTTGGAGTGATTCGAAACCCGGGCCACATAGCCCAAATGCCAGAAGTCTTGCTTGTCTACGCGGGGATAAAACTCGGCCTTGCGCGGGTCACCCGGTTGCGTCGCAAAGCGCCCCATGTCGGCAACAGCACGGCTGGGTCGATAGCAGTCGAATACCTTCAAACCGTAGCCTTGCGTGCGCAACGCCGCTTGTACCCGGGCAAGCGCCTTGGCGGCGTCCAGCGACAACAGACACTCCGCAGCGCCGTAGCCGTCAAGCGGGTGTCCGGTGAAGTTGTGGGCGCTGGCATAGCGGATGTCTTGCTCGATACCCGGATCAATCGCCCGCAGATAGACCATATGCTCGGGTCTTGGCTCGGCGCTCGCCAGGCAGGGCGCGATGATGGCTAGCATCGAGAGGCACAGCGGTTTGATTCTGCACAGCAGGCGCATGCGATGCCTCCAAAGATGCCGGATTTCAATCCAGAGCAGGCTAATGGTTGTACCCTTTTTTCTCAATCAGGGTTAGCGGGGTGAGTCGCCTGGTTGGGTAGATGGCATTGCCGCTTGCCTAGCCATCTGATATCAGAGAAGCTCCGCGCCAGTCCATGTTCAGGGCGAATTAGCCACATGATCGAATGGTTTAGGGAAGAGATGAATGATGCTCAGGGTGATGGTAATCGGTGGCTACGGAAACTTTGGCAGCATCGTTTGCCGGCATTTAATTGCGATGCCAGGTGTATCGCTGGTGATTTCGGGGCGTGACTCACAGAAGTTGTTGCGCAAAGTCGATGAGCTGAAAGCCCAGTCGGGCACCACCTGTGAAAGCTGGTGCGGCGATGCCATGGACACTGCATTCAAGTCCGTCCTCGACTCGATGGGTATTCAGTTGGTCATCCATACCGGCGGCCCGTTTCAGGGGCAGACCTATGCCGTTGCGCAGAGCTGTATCGATGCGGGCGTGAACTATTGCGACCTGTCTGACTGCCGTGCTTTCGTCACCGGAATTGGCGCGCTCGACGCACAAGCCAAGCGTGCAGGAGTGGCTATCTTCAGCGGTTGCAGTTCGGTGCCGACCTTATCGTCGGCAATAATCGACCAACACCGACATCGCTTCAAACGTATCGACTCGATCGACCATGGCATTTCATCTTCGGCAAAGATGCCGGGACTGTCGACCGTCGAAGGCGTGCTCGCCTACGCAGGTAAACCGATCAAGCAACTCAGGAATGGACAGGTGCATGAAGTGTTGGGCTGGCAGGACCTGACGCTTCGCAAGATGCCACAACTGGGTACCCGGGTCCTGGCCAATGTCGACGTGCCGGACATCGATATATTCGCCCAGCGTTATGGTGCCAAAACCCTGAGTTTCAAAGCAGGATCAGGCCTGAAACTCGGCGGTGTGGCCAATTATCTGCTGGCTCAGGCGATGAGAGCGGGGCTGGTTCGGGACCCTGCGCCATGGGCTGCAAGATTGCATCGCTGGGGCCGGAGGTTCGAGCGATTCGGTGATGGTAAAAGTGCAATGTACATCGACGTCCAGGGCATCGATGTTGATGCAAAACCGCTGTCCATGACGGTGCAACTGACGGCTATGAATGACAAGGGGCCGGAAATCCCCAGCTGCGCAGCGGTTGCCTTGGCCGCAAAAATTGTCCAGGGGTACTTGCCCGAGCCCGGTGCCCGAGCTTGCGTGGGCGAGATCACCGTTGATGAGTACATGGCTGCGATCAACGACCCGGCGAATCTGCACTTGTCGGTAAAATTCTCTGACGAGCAGGGCTGACCATGCTCTACCTGTGTCTGAAGTACATCCACGTCATCGCCGCCATTTTCCTGTTCGGATTCGGCATGGGGTCTTACCTCTACTTGATCGCCGCCAGCCGCACGGCCAATCCTCAAGTGATCGCGCATGTGGCGAGAATGGTCGTGCGGTTCGACACCTGGATTACCACACCGGCAGGTTTCATTCAGATCGTGACAGGCTATCTGTTGGTGAGGCTTGCCGGACTTCCCCTGACCACGGAATGGGTTCTGACGTCGCTGATCATCTTCCTGTGTGTGGGCTCGCTGTGGCTTCCGGTGTTGGTGCTTCAGAAGCGGCTGCAGATGATGGCCTTGAGCGCGGTTGAGACGGGGGTGGGGCTTGCTGAGGAGTACAGATCCGTTTACAGGAAATGGTTCTGGATGGGCGTACTGGGGTTTTTGGGAATGTTCGTGATTGTGATGATTATGGTGACGAAGATGACGCCGAGGGACTTGATTGAAGTGATGGGGTAGGAGGGTGAGGCAATGCCGGACGCGGGCTATCACCAAACGACGCAACCAACCCAGGCAGACGAGCAATCACTCAAGCGTTACATTCCTGGTGGGAATGGATAGCATAAAATTAATGAATTTTAATTATCGCTGAGCATGGCGTAGCTTGATTTGAGGACATGGAGAATCGCCTTGAAATCATCGCCTCTGAACGCAGCTGAAAAATTTGATACCTCACGGGCCAATGAGTACGGACGACAGAGCCGTATTGCATTGGCAGGCTATGACGCCTGCCACGATCTTGCAGCATGCATGCTGGCGGCAATCCTCGGTGACACAAACTCGGCGAGAATACTGGTCGTTGGTGCAGGCGGTACGGCTCAGGAGATTATTGCAATGGCAAGGTTGGAGCCGAGTTGGCGTTTCACTGCCGTCGATCCCTCTCAGCCGATGATCGAGGCCGCGACGCAGCAGCTGGAGGCAAACGACTTACTTGAGAGAACGGACGTGCATCTTGGTCAGGTTGACGACCTGCCACCGGACGCGTCATACGACGCGGCGACGCTGATCGGTGTACTCCATCATCTCGCTGGAGACGACGCCAAACGACAACTTCTACGTTCCATTCGGACTCATCTAAAGCCGGGTGCGCCGTTGATTGTCGCGGGCAATCAATATGCCTATGCCAGTCAACCATTGTTGCTTGCTGCCTGGGGGCAACGGTGGCGACAGCAGGGTGCGAGCCCGGATGAAGTGAAGGTCAAGCTTGGGAAAATCCTTCAAGGCGCAGACCCTCCACACTCCGAGGCGGCAGTTCAAAAACTGCTGCATGACTCGGGATTCGGAGACGCTACTCGTTTTTTCAGCAGCCTTTTCTGGGGTGCTTGGGTGACGTGTAAAACTGTCTGAATGGAGCCGATTGTCGGTTATTGGCCGATAGGCGTATCTCGCCAACGGGAGCATTGGATGGTGATTGCGGACGATATCGGTAACGTCGTGTGGCGAGTGACGCCCGTACCATCATCGAAAGACGAGTGATGAAGCGAACGTCCACGTCAGGGAAATAAAACACAAACGATGAATAAAGATGGTCTTCGAATCTATCGAAGCCCGAGGACCGACAGGACAAACAGGGCGATCACAACTGCCCCGACGATGTAGACGATGCTGCTCATGAAATCCACCTCTCATACTGAACGGGATTGCGACACCAGGGTATTGCCAATACAAGGTACGGCACTGTTGTTCGAAATTCCGTTCGGCAGCACACATAGCACCGTTGTTCATTCGCTACCTCCATTGGCCTGTACATTGGAAGCAGCGGTATGGCTTGAGTTCGGTTTTTTACCGGTGTTCCCGATGGGTGTCGGCTCTCGTGATTTTCATCGGGAATCAACCGTATGATGCGCGTAGTTCACCAGGCTTGATTGTCTGCCTCGGAGCGTCCTACTGACCGCCAAACACCGCTGGCCTGCGCTCTGCAAACGCCGCCAGCCCCTCATCAAAGTCGCTGCTCTCGCACGCCAGTCGACGCAGTTCTGCGATTTGTTCCATCGCCTGGACGGGCATCGGTTGCAGGTCTTCGAGGATGCGCAATTGCTCCTTGACCGCCGCAATGGCCAACGGTGCTTTGCCGGCAATCGTGCGTGCCAGTTCCAGCGCAGTCGCTTCCAGCACGTCGCTATCGACCAGCCGGTTCACTACACCGAAGTGTTCAGCGCGTTCTGCATCGAGCTTGTGCGCGCAGAAAAACATTTCCTTCAATACGTGAATCGGCAGGTTGTTGAAGAAGCGCAGCAGCCCGCTGGTGGTGTAGGGCAAACCGATGTTTGCCGGTGTCATCGAAAAGCTCGCACTGCGATCCGCGACCACCAGGTCGCAACTCATCGCCAGGTCGACCGCGCCACCCCATACCGAGCCGGAGATCATGGCGATTACCACACCGGGGTAGGCGCGGATGCGGCGCAAGACTTTTTCGAGTGGCTTGCCGTAGGCAACCGGGTCGTGGTCGTGTTGCAGTTCGCGGATGTCATGGCCGGCGCTCCAGACGGGCTGGCCGATTTCGCTGCCGAGTATCACCACCGGTATACGTTGTGACGCCAGTGCGGCGAGGCTTTCGTCGAGGGCGTTCAGCAGTTGTGCGCTGAGGGCGTTGCGGTGGGTGGGGTTGCTGAAGACCAGCCGACCGATTCGTTCATCAAGCATGTTGACGGTCACGGTGACGGAAGAGGTTTGCGTCGGGATCATTGTGCGGTTCCTGTTGATTGTGCGGATGCCATTGCTGGCGAATCACTGGTGTCCTGATACACGGCTTTCGCGGCCAGCAGCGCGTTGATCGACGCCGTGTCGAAACCTGCTTCGCGCAGGACTTCGAGGGTGTGTTCACCGAGCAGCGGCGGTGGTCGCTGACTGACACCGGGCGCAGGTTCTGCGGCGTCGGTCGCGCTGAACACCGGGGTCACGACCTGGCGCAGCGCGCCGAGTGTCGGGTGCATGAGTGTCCGGGTCAGCTGGCTATGCAGCACCTGCGGATCGTCGAACACTTCGTCGAGTGTATTGATCGGGCCTGCGGGTAAACCAGCCTCGATGAACAGCTCGGTCCACACGCGTTTGCTGCGGGTTTTCAAGCGGCTTTCCAGAATAGCTTTCAACTCGTCACGTCGCTCGACCCGGGCTTCATTAGTGGCGAAGCGCGGGTCGTCCGGCAGCGCGGGTAAATCAAGCAGCGTGCATAAACGTCCCCACATGGCCGAGGTGATCGGCGCCAGATTGAGCGGGCCGTCCTGCGTCTGGAACACCCCGTAAGGCGCAATGACCGAGTGGGCGTTGCCCGTGCGGCGGGGGACATCGCCGAGGCTGAGGTAGCGTTGCCCGTGCACGCTCAGCAACCCGACCAGGCTGGCCAGCAACGAGGTGCTGACGTGCTGGCCGCAACCGCTGCGTTCGCGCTCCAGCAGGGCGGCCAATACCGCGGTCACCAGCCACATGCCCGAGGTCAGGTCGCCGATGGCCGTGCCGGTGCGGGTCGGGTCGCCATCGACAAACCCCGTCAGGCTCATCAGCCCCGAGTAACCTTGGGCGATCTGATCGAAACCCGGCCAGCTGCTCATCGGTCCGTCACTGCCAAAGGCGTTGATACTGCCCATGATCAGCCGCGGATTGCGTGCGCTGAGCACCTCATAGCTCAGGCCCATGCTATCGAGGGTGCCGGGTTTGAAGTTCTCGATCACCACGTCGGCCTCATCGATCAGCCGCTGGATCGCGGCCAGCCCCTGGGGATTGCGGAAGTCGATGCAGATGCCGCGCTTATTGCGATTACACGACAGATAGTAGGTGCTCACGCCACGGTCGAACGGCCCCCAGGTCCGGCTCATGTCGCCGGTTGGGCCGGGCTCGATCTTGATCACATCGGCGCCAAGGTCCGCCAGCACCATGGTGCAGAACGGCCCCGACAGTGCGCGACTCAAGTCGACGATCTTCACGCCTTGCAAAGCTTGCATACGGTTCTCCACTGAATGTTTGAGCGCTGCGGTTTTATTGCGGCAACGGTTGATCACGGGTTTCGACGGCAAACGGCAGGATCAGAATGCCGGCCACGAAGGCCGCAGCGGTCCAGGCGATGGGGGCGCCAAGCGAGCCGTGCCAGTGGATCGCGGCGGCCAGCAGGAAGTTGACCCCGGCGCCGATGAAGCGGCCGACCGAGGCGTTGAAGGCGAACGCCGTGGCGCGGATCCGGGTCGGATACTGCTCGGGCAGCCAGAGCGAGAAAATCGCGAAGTTGCCGCCGAAGAAGCCGAGAAACACCAGCGACACCATGAACAGGTGCAGGCCGTCGTCCATGTAGAAGACCCAGCCGAAGGCGACCACGATCGACGTCGCCATACCGGCGAAGTAGATGCCCAGCGCAAGCCGTCGCCCAAGCCGCTCGGCCAGCCACGGCGCGACAAGGCAGCCGAGGATAGTGCTGAGCGACAGCACCGCCGCGCCAATGGAGGCCAGGTGCACAGCGCCGACATGGTCGATGCCTGCGCGAGTCGCCAGGGTCACCACGGCCGTTGCTTCATAAACCGAGCCGGCCCACAAACCGACGATCGCAACTCCGACCAGGGCCGAGCTGGTCAGCGTGCGTCGGCGAAAGGCCGGGGCAAAGATTTCCCACCACGAACTGCGTGCAGAAGTGATAGGGGAATGTGCGACAGGGTGCGCCACCTTGTGCGTCTGGGCAGGCTCCTTGACCTTCAACGCGGTGTAGATCGCCACCGCCGCCGGTGCTAGGCCGCACAGAAACATCACACGCCAGCCGTAGGTTGCGCCGACGGTGTAGTTCAGCAACGCGGCAATGAAAAATCCGAAGTAGTAGCCGGTTTGCAGATAGCCCGCGCCCATCTTGCGCCGGTCCTCCGGCCAGCTCTCGGCCACATAGGTGCCGGCCAGTGCCCATTCGCCACCGACGCCGATCCCGGCGATCAGTCGAAACGCCGCCAATTGCCAGATGTTCTCCGAGAACGCCGCGGCCCCGGTAAACAGCGAGTACACCAGGATGCTGGCTGCCAGCATCTTCACCCGGCCAAAACGGTCGGCGAGCGGCCCCCAGATAAACGACATTCCCCAGCCGATCAGAAACAACCCGAACAGCAGAGAACCGTACATGGCGATATTGGCGGGGGTTGGGGTGATGCCCGAGTTGGGCAGCAACTCGGTCAGGGCGGGAATCAAAACCAGGGCGAAGATCACCGAATCCACGCCATCCAGCACCCATCCCAGGTAGACCGTCCAGAAGCCGCGAATCTGCTCGCGGGTCAGGGGTGTTTTGATCGGCTTCACACTTGTTGCTGATGCGGTTAATGCTCTGGACATTAAGATCTCCCATTGACCTTGATCAGGCCTATTGAGGCGCTGCGAGGCGGGGGACGCCGTCAGCGCTTCGTTTATTGTGAAATCAGTCTAGGCAGCGCATCTCATAAGCTACAAATATGAAATTCCTTTGGTCCCATCGGATTTTTATATAGAGTCAGATTCTTTGGACGCCCCCCCATGGACCTGCGCCAGTTGCGGTATTTCATCAAGGTGGTTGAGTGCGGCAACATCACCCGCGCCAGCGAGGCACTGCATATCGCGCAGCCCGCGATCAGCCAGCAGATGCGCAATCTGGAACGGGACATGGACACGCAATTGCTCGAGCGCAGCGTGCAGGGCGTGGTCCCCACCGCGGCCGGGCAGACGCTGTACCGGCATGCCATCGAGCTGCTGCGCCAGGCCGACGGCACCCGTGAACTGCTGCGTCAGGACGCCGAACTCCCGCAGGGCAAGGTCTCGGTCGGCATGCCGTCGAGTACGGCGCGGATGTTGGCGATTCCGCTCGCACGCACGATCCGCAGTCGCTACCCGGGCATCAAGCTGGAATTGATCGACGCCCCGAGTGCCGAGCTGGGCGGCCTGATCACGGTCGGGCGGGTGGCGCTCGCGGTGAATGTCGACGTGGTCGAAACCCGCGGGATGATCTCGCAGCGACTGCTCACCGAAACGCTGTACCTGATTGCGTGGCCGGAGTTTCCGTTACCCGAGGGACCGGTGACGATCGACGCCCTGGCGAAGATGCCGCTGGTGCTGCCCTGTGCCCCGAACACCATTCGCAGTCGAGTCGAATCGGCATTGCAAGAGGCTGGTCTGCACTGTGAGGTCGAGTTCGAAGCCAACTCCACGGACTTGCTGTTCTCAGCCGTTCTGGCAAAGCTGGGCGTGACGATCCTGCCTTGGGCAGCTGCCCATGCTGAACTGGATCAACATAAACTCAAGCTCGCCAGGATCGATCATCGGCTGTTCACCCGTGAGCTGTCTCTGTGCTGGCCAGACACCGCCGTGCAGAGCAACGCGGTGCAAAAGGTCAAGGCGACCATTTTCGAACTGTTCGAGGCGTTTGGACGCCACCCGGGGTGGGCGGACGAACAATGATGAGTCCGGTTGCGTGGGATTCGGGCAATAACCTGAAGTCGTGATCGACTTAGAGCATGTGTCCTTTGCGGGAAAACAAACGTATTTCGGTAACCGTTCGGCAAGCACATATTGTCAAATGCAGTGGCTTTGACTTTGCCGCCTGGTACGGGCAGAGTTTGGCGCTACATGAGGATGGATGCCTCGGTGAGGCTTAAGGAGAATGCCGTGTTTCCGATCAATATTTGGCTTGCCTATACTGCCGCGTGCTTGCTATTGGTTCTCGCACCAGGCCCGGACAATCTGCTGGCCGTAGGCCGAGGACTCAGTCAGGGCAGGGTAGCCGCTATCGTATCGGGCATGGCATCTGGGGCGGGAATTCTATTTCATGTGGCAACCGCTTCGCTGGGACTGACTTTGCTTATGCAGACGTCCGCAGTTGCCTTCTGGGTCGTCAAGCTTATCGGCGCCGGTTATTTACTATGGCTTGGCATAAAAGTCCTACGCTCTCGTAGCCTGATTAGCTTCCAGCCAGCGACTCGGCAATCACTGCCGAGCATTTTCCTCACGGGATTACTCTCGGCTGCACTCAATCCGAAGCCTGGTTTTTTCGTCCTTGCGTTTATCCCGCAGTTCGTAGACCCACAACGCGGCTCAGTGAGCGTGCAGATGCTGGTGTACGGCATATGGTTCGCCGCACTTACGGCAGTGGGATTCGCACTTATGGGCGTATTTGCCACTGCACTGTCCCGATTTTTGCGTCAGAGGCCACGGCTGGTAAATGGCCTGAACGTAGGGGCAGGACTCACCTTCGTTGCTTCGGGAGTATCGATAGCGGCGCTCAGCCAAAAATAGGATCCGTGTATTGGCGTTGCGGGGCCAAGATTCCAGCCTCGCTGAGCCTCGGTGATTATGAAAGCTGACGACTTTAAGACCTGGAACCGAATTTACGGCATCGAATACGGCAAGAAAAAGCCATGCCGGTGATGGGTATGCTGCACACCTGGATGATCTTCCAGCGGAATATAGTGCTCGAAGGTTCAGCTATCAGTAGAGCGCTGGATTACAGCCTGAAACGCTGGGCAGCGCTGTCGCGCTACCTTGATGACGGCGCCGTATAAGGCCTGCTTGCTCATCGTTCAGCGACGCTTGGCCACCTCAATAAGAATGAGCGTCAACCACGCGCTTCACCGTGTCGAGGGCAATTTGCAGGGCATCCAGTTCCAGCGAGCCGAGCGCAAGCCTGATCGCGTGAGGAATAGGGGCAGATGTCGCAAAGGGTTCCGCAGTCGACACCGAAACGTGCTCGCGCATCAGCGCCATCGCCACCTGGTCGGCGCGAACCTCTTCACCCAACGGCAGCCAGAGAAAATAGGAGGAGGGATGGCCGATGTACTTCAAGTCGGTCAACGTGGCTCTGGCCATGGCCTGTCGCTTTGCGGCGTCCTGACGCTTTTCGCGCTCCAGGCGATTGACCGTGCCGTCGTCGAGCCAGTGACAGGCGATTGAAGTCATCACCCCGGGCGTGTTCCAAATGGTCGCGCGTATGGCTCTCTCGATAGCGGGGATCCAGGCGGAGGGCGCCGCGACAAATCCGACGCGCAGCCCGGTGGCGACATTTTTCGAGAGGCCTGTCACGTACACGGTTCTTTCCGGTGCAAGCGCTGCCAAGGGGGGCGGTGCGTCCTCTGCGAGGAATGCATAGGCGGCGTCCTCGATGATCAGCAAGTCATGCTCGCGGGCGATGCTCACCAAGCGTTGCCGCCAGCTTTTGCTGGCGACCCACCCCAGTGGATTGTGCAAGGTTGGCATGGTGTAGACGGCGCGGACCTTTCGGCTCTGGCACAGTCGAACCAGGGCATCCAGATCAGGTTCACCGCCTGCAGCAGGGAGGGGGGCCAGTTCCAGGCGCAGGGTATCGGCGAGGACTTTGAAACCGGGATAGGTCAAGGCATCCGTCGCGACGACATCGCCTGGGCGCAGCAGCCCCATGACAGTCACTGCCAGCCCGTGTTGAGCCCCGTTGACGATCAGTACGTGCTCGTCGCTGACGCTCAAGCCTCGGCATTGGAGATGCCGGGCGACTGACGCACGCTCATGCTGTCGCCCGCCATGGGGCTGATAACGGAGCAATGCCTCCAGATCGCCCGAAGACGCCAGTTGGCGCAAGGCGCCACGCAGCAGTTCTGCCTGTCCTGGTAGAGAAGGGTAGTTGAAGTTAAGGTCCAGAACACCGGTGGCGACCGCTTGCTGATCGATGCCTAATCCTGATGGCAACGAGGTCTCCCGGACAAACGTACCTCTCCCGGTTTCGCCGCTGACCAGGCCCATTGTTTCAAGCTCTGCGTAGACACGGGTCGCCGTGGCTAATGCGAGGCCTTCGTTGGCCGCAAGCTCCCGGTGCGTGGGCAGGCGCGTTCCAGGTGACAGGCGTCCTGCGCGAATGTCGGCCGCGAACGCATCCACCAACGATTTATACCGGGAGCGAGCCATGGAGATGTATCCATTACAATAATTTGATTGTACTAATTATTCGCCATAGCCTGCGCCTGTACAACCGCCTCCCTCAGGCGGATACCAGCCACATTTGCAGGAAGGCTCAACCATGCATATCGCCATTCTCACCTTCGAAGGCTACAACGAACTCGACTCCCTGATCGCACTCGGCGTGCTTAACTGCATCAAGAAACCTGGCTGGCGCGTGTCGATTGCCAGCCCTGCGGCCCGTGTCCGTTCAATGAACGGAGTGGTGATCGAATCCCAGGCAACGCTTCGCGAGGCGAGCGAAGCCGATGCGGTGATTGTCGGGAGCGGCATGCAGACTCGCGAGGTGGTGGCTGATACCGCCCTTATGGCGCAGTTACAACTTGATCCCTCGAGGCAGCTCCTGGGCGCGCAATGTTCCGGCACGCTGGTGCTGGCCAAGCTTGGCTTGCTGGAGGGTGTATCAGCCTGCACGGACTTGACGACGAAACCGTGGGTCCAGGCGGC
Organism: Pseudomonas sp. GW822-FHT04C11; assembly: GCF_058800905.1. Classification (NCBI taxonomy): domain Bacteria; kingdom Pseudomonadati; phylum Pseudomonadota; class Gammaproteobacteria; order Pseudomonadales; family Pseudomonadaceae; genus Pseudomonas; species Pseudomonas sp. GW822-FHT04C11. The sequence goes on from NZ_JBXAMS010000021.1 coordinate 84,626, forward strand.
TGGCATCGATGTCCTTAACCAGCCGTTCTTCGCCAAAGGCAACATCGCCACCGCCGGTGGATGCCTCGCTTCGGTCTATCTTGCGGCCTGGATCATTGCCCGTCTGGAAGGCGTCGAAGCGGCAGAAAGTGCACTGCACTACGTCGCGCCAGTCGGGGAAAAAGAACAGTACGTTGAGCGCGCAATGCGCAATATCGCCGCGTATCTGCCCGATGGGCAGGTTGCTTGAGGCGATTACAGCGAGAATCAAACCGCCGACTCAACTCGGCTTTTGCGCAAGCTGCGCCACCAAAAACTCGATAAACGCCCGGGTCTTCTGCGGAACCCGATGTGCAGACGAGTAGACCGCGTTGATGGTGATCGGAGGGGCCTGCCATTCGCACAACACGGCGACCAGCCTGCCGGCCGCCAACGCCTCTTCGACAATGAAGCTCGGCAGCAAGGCGATCCCCATGCCGGCTTCTGCGGCCTGGGCCAGCAGGTCGCCATTGTTGGCATGCAGAGGACCGGTGACGTGTACGCGCTGCGTCTCGTGGCCGTTGCTCAATTGCAGGCTGACGCCACTCTGCAGGTAGCCATAATTCAGGCATTGGTGGGTGCTCAGGTCCTTTGGCGTTTGCGGTGTACCCGCGCGCTCAAGATAGGCCGGGGAGGCGACCATGATCCGCGGAGCGGGCGCCAACAGTCGGGCCACCAGGGAGGAGTCCGGCAGGCTCGCGATGCGGATGGTCACATCGAAGCCGCCGCGTACCGGGTCGACCTGCTGGTCGCTCAGGACCAGTTGCAGCTCAATGTTCGGATGCTGCTCATGAAACAACGGGATCAACGGCCCGAGCCGCCGCAGACCGAACGACATCGGCGCGTTGACCCGCAGCACGCCGCGTAGCTCGCCAATGCCGTTACGCGCCCGTTGCTCGGCTTCGTCCACGGACGCGATCACTTCGCGGGCCGCTTCGTAGTACTCCGCGCCGGCCTCGGTCAGGTGCAGGCTGCGCGTCGTGCGCTGCAGCAACTGCACACCGATGGCCTCTTCCAGCGCCTGAATCTGTTTACTGACTTTTGAGCGTGGCACATCCATCGCTCGGGCTGCGGCGGCGAAGCCGTTTGCTCCGACGGTGGCGACAAAAGCACGCATGCATTCGATCCGGTCCAAGATTGTCCCTGTTTTGGAAATAATGATTATGCATTTTAGGTAATTGTTTCGGTTTTATCCAGAAATTACATTAGGTTCCAAGCCGGTAGCACATCACCTCCAACCGGAGTACGCACCGAGCCTTGCAGCCAAACGAACCCATCTATCCAGAACAGCGACATCAAAAGGAACACGCCATGTCTATTCGTGAATTGCTCAACCCAACCAACTCCGCTCTGATCCTGATCGACCACCAGCCGCAGATGTCCTTCGGCGTGCAATCGATCGATCGTCAGACCTTGAAGAACAACACCGTTGCACTGGCCAAAGCTGCGAAGATCTTCAACGTGCCGACCATTTTGACGTCGGTCGAAACCGAAAGCTTCAGCGGCTACATCTGGCCGGAATTGCTTAGTGTGTTTCCCGATCATCAGCCCATCGAGCGCACCTCGATGAACTCCTGGGAAGATAAAAAACTGGTAGAAGCGGTGAAGGCCACCGGTCGCAAAAAGCTGATCATGGCCGCGCTCTGGACTGAGGTGTGCTTGAACTTCCCGGCTCTGGAAGCGCTGGCCGAAGGCTACGAGGTGTACATCGTCACCGACGCATCGGGCGGGACAACCAAAGAAGCGCACGACATGTCGGTGCAGCGGATGATTCAGGCCGGTGCGGTGCCGGTGACCTGGCAGCAAGTGTTGCTCGAGTACCAGCGCGACTGGGCACACAAAGAGACTTACGACGCAGTTATGGACCTGGTGCGCGAGCACAGTGGTGCCTACGGCATGGGCGTGGATTACGCTTACACCATGGTGCACAAGGCGCCGCAACGTCAGGTCAAGTGAGCCGCGAAAAATACCGTTGCTCAACGGCGCAGTTCGCTGCGCCGTCACTGCCAGGGGGCATGCTCGGAGAGTCAGTCATGAACATCGAATTGTCGGAAGGCGTGGTCACACTGCTGGTGCGCCATCGGGTCAAAAAGGGTGGGGATGAGGCGTATGAAAACTGGTTGCGTCACACCATCGCCATAGCGCGCACGTATCCAGGGCATCTGGGCATTGATGTGATGCGCGGACAAAGCCAGGGGCTGGCGCAGTTCACCAGCGTGCTGCGCTTCGCCACGACCGAACAGTTGCAGCATTGGCTCGATTCCGAGGATCGCCGCAAGCTGGTCGAAGAGGCGCGGCCATTGCTCGCGGATGGCGACCAGACCGAGGTCAAGGCCGACCGTGAGTTCTGGTTTACTCCGACTGATGAGGCTGCACCGCCCCCACCGCGCTGGAAGCAGGCCTGCGTGACCTTTTTGGTCATCCTGCCCCTGAGCTTTCTGGTGCCGATGCTGTTCAAACCGCTGTTTGGCTGGGTGCCCTGGCTGGGCGGCTATGTGCAAGGCAATGTGCTGATCACGGCCAGCATTGTGCTGTTGGTGGTCTACGTGTTCATGCCTCGGGTGACACGTCTGTTTGGAAAGTGGCTGCAGCCGCGATCCGGTTCCTGAGCGAGGTTCCTGCCGGGTGCAACGCCTCACTGACCGTGCGCAAGTTCTCGTGTTGCGGACGTTTTCAACGCTAAGCCAGGTACCGCCGGAACCAATCCAGCGTCCTGCTCCAGGCAAGCCTGGCGGCGGCTTCATCGTATCGAGGCGTGGAGTCGTTATGGAAACCATGGTTAGCGCCAGGGTAGATGTAGGCTTCGTAAGTCTTGCCGGCAGCTTTCAACGCCTGCTCAAAGGCGGGCCATCCTTCATTGGTCCGCGTGTCCAGTTCGGCATAGTGCAGTAGCAGAGGTGCTTGAATACGGATGACCTCTTCAGCCTTCGGCTGGCGGCCATAAAAGGACACGGCAGCACCCAATTCTGGATAGGCCACGGCCGCGGCATTGGCGACGCCACCGCCATAACAGAACCCGACGATGCCGATTTTTCCAGTAGTCGAGTCATCCTTCATCAGCCACTCGATGGCGGCGAAAAAGTCATTCATGAGCTTTTCAGGGTCGACAGTCTGCTGCAGTTCCTGACCCTTTTCATCGTTGCCGGGATAACCTCCGACCGATGTCAGGCCGTCGGGGGCGAGGGCGATGAATCCTGCCTTGGCCAGCCGTCGGGCGACATCCTCGATGTAGGGATTGAGCCCGCGATTTTCATGCACGACCACCACTGCCGGCACCTTGCCGCTGGCTTTCGCCGGGCGCACCCGATAGCCACGGACGTGCCCGTGTCCCTTGGGTGAGGGATAGGTGAGGTATTCGGCGATGATGTCCGGGTCGGTAATGGGCACCTGCTCGGCGAGCGCATAGTTGGGGCTCAGGGCGGCGAGGAGTGCGCTGGCCGTTAAACCTCCTAACGTGAACAACACCGCCCGATCCAGAAACTCTCGCCTGTTGATCATGCCGTGGGCGTAGTAGTCGTAGAGTTCCAGCAGTTCAGGGGCAAAATCTTTTGCAGTAAGACGGTTCATCTGTGCGCTCCCTTTGAATCAACCGGGTTGTCACTGTGATGTCCAGCAATGCAGCGTAGACAATAATTCGCCCATGTTGCAGCTCGGCAACCAAACCCTACGGCTCAAGCAACTGCCATGGCGCGCCTTGCGCAAATAACCTGAGGCCCGCCAGTTTCCTGAATTGTCACGGTGCTAACCATTTGGAACTCCAGATACACATTGGTCGTATCGGGAGTCTAAAGAGTCAATGCATAAGCACTAGTCAGGGCAGTTGCAGTTCATTGCTGCAGCAGATGCAGTAATAGTCAGAAGTAATACCCGATGTTGACATTGGTCCGGTAATACCAGGCATTGCTGCCGATCGAACTGGTGTTGGTAAAGCCGGAGCCGTTTTCCGCACCGCCATAGGGGTTGGCATTTTTCGCCCAGGTCAGGTCGACCCAGGCCATGATCGGCATGGCCAGGAACTGCGCACCGACGGTGTACATCTGCGAGTCGTCCCAACCTTTCTGGTCTTTCTTCAGGCGACTGTAGTCGTTGTACAGCTTGATCTTTTTCAACTGACCCAGTTTGGGCGTGAGGATGTCGTAGCTGACGTTCAGCGAAGCAATGGTGGCTTTGGCGGCAATCAGGTACGCGGGTGTCAGGCCGTTACCGCCCATCAGCACTGAGTCGTTACTGACACCGGCCGGGTTTTTCGGATCGTACTCGTAGCGGATGCCCTGGGTGGAGACGGTCCATTGGCCTGCGTTGATGATGGCGTGAATGCCGCCGGCCCAGTAGTCGCCGTCTTCTTTGGTGGTGGCGTTGTACAGCTGGGCGGCGGCTAGTGACGCGCCGATTTCGGTTTTCCAGCCATCGTTGACAAAGGTGCGCGCGACGCGGGCGTTGACCTGGTTGTGTTTTTCGTTGTCCTGGCGTGACTGGATGGCGGGAATCGCATTGTCCTTGAGGTCGGCGAAACGCCCGATTTCCGGCGAGTAGCGAATGTCGGAAGGCAACATCCGTGGGAAATACGCGAGTTGCACATCCCAGTCCTTATCCTTGTAGCTGTACTTCAAACCCGAGCCGGCGCTTACGCCATAGCCCATGAAAAAGGGCAGGTGATAACTCCAGCCAAACTGCGGATACGGTTCCAGGCCAAACGGCTTGAACGGTGCGCCCACTTGCAGGTTTGAATTACTGTTCAGGCGATAGCCGACGAAGCCACGATCGACGGAGCGTTTGCCGTCATCCTGGAACCAGTAGCCGACATCACTGAAGAGGTTCTTGTAGGTCGCTTGCACATCGAGGCGGAACGTGTCGAAGAGAAACCGGCCATTGTTTTCAGTGGTGGTCCAATGTTCGTCGCGGTAGTTGGTCCGCAGGGCACCGCCGATATCCAGGCTACTTTCGCCATCATCGCTACGCCAGGCGATATGCGGAAACGGCTTTTTAGCGGTACTCGACGTCTCCGGCGAGGCAGGACCGGGTTCGCCTGCGAAACTGACGCAACTGGTCATCATCAGCCCCAGGCATATAACGTAATTCTTCATATTGAACTCTCCTGCAAAGTTGAGCACTGCACAATGATCGGCAACACTTTCCCGCTTGCCTTTAATGTGGCAATGGGCGGATGACGTCGAGTGTTGCGGTAGTGAGTGCGTTTTTTTTGTTTTACTGTTTCATGGGTAATACGGCGTATAGCCTATAAACTTATGGGGGATAGAGCAGAAATTATGCCAACTGCCGACTTCTTCCGTTGCAGGTAATAATTTCAATAAAAACAATTGTTTATACGTGGAACATGTTTTTTTGTGTTGCCCGTGAAACGTAGGCCTCAGGGGGTAACGAAACTGCACATTGTTGTGCGTCTTTATTTCACGTCCATAAAAAAGGCCGACAAAAATGTCGGCCTGTTTATTCGATAAAGTTGAACCCGGTGTTATAGATCAAGTACCAGTCGCCGACTCTTGCATCCCGATACACACACCATCATCGATTTATTCGCCGCGCGCTCGGCTTTGGTCAGTACGCCATCGCGGTGGTCGATATCGCCCTCCAGAACCCGTGTTTCGCACGAACCGCAAACCCCTTCGCGACAGCTGTGCTCAATGTCGCAGCCCGCCTCAAGCAACACGTCGAGCAAACTCAAACCCGGCTCAATCGAAAGCGTCTTGCCGGATTTTTTCAGCTCGACGCTGTAACTGCTCTGCGCGTCTTCGGACGGCGGCAGTTCGGCCGCCGCGAAGCGCTCTATATGCGCATGGGGATAGCCGAGGCCTTCGCAGGTGCTTTCGAACGCATCGAGCATCGGCGTTGGACCGCAGCAATAGAAGTGCGTGTCGCTGGGCTGATCCGCCAGATAGGCACTCAGGTCTGGCGGCATGCCCTTTTCGTCGTTGAAGTGGTAAAGCACGTTGGCGCTCAGGCCACTGAGCTCTTCCACCAGCGCGGCCTCCTGCCGCGACCGGGCGCAGTAGATCAGCTCGGCGGATTTTCCCAGTGCCAGCAGCTGGCGGAACATGCAGTAGATCGGCGTGATGCCGATACCGCCGGCCACCAGTACGCTGTGCCTGGCGCTCAGGTCGAGCTGGAAGTTATTGCGCGGGGATGAAATCGGCAGTTGCATGCCGACTCGCAAGTGCCCGTGCACGTATTCGGAGCCGCCACGGCTGTTGCGATCGCGCAGGATACCGATCACATAACGGCCTTGGTCGGTCGGCGAGTTGAGTAGCGAATAACTGCGCACCAAACCATTAGGCAGATGCAGGTCAATGTGCGAGCCGGCGTCGAACGGGGCGAACACCGTGTCGCCAAACGGCCGCAACTCGACACTGATGATGCCTTCGGCTTCGTAGCGCAAGGTATGCACGAGCGCGGTGAGGGGGGAGGAATGGGACATCGTTCACCTCTTTTCGACAATAGGCAGATTCATGGCAACTGCTTCGCGTCGATCAACTCCAGTTGGGCCTTGGCAGCGTTTTTCAGGTAGCGACGCAGACGCACCACACCGAGGTCATGCTGGTAGAGGTTTTCCCGCTGGTTGGCGTCCGGCTCCATGAATTCGAGCAACACCCGATCCTGTTCCAGCACTGCCCAGTGCCGTTCTTCCAGACGATTCTTGTAGAGGAAGCGCCAGGTGTCGCGCTGCCAGCCGGTCAGTGGACGGCAACGCCAGTGGAACACCGCCGACAACGAACGGCTGCTCGGCGTGTAGCTGCCGATGATGGTGAAGTTGCCGCCCGGGCCACCGGTTTTCGGATAAGGGATTTCCAGACGCAGCCAATGGCAGCCATTGTCCATGAACTCGGTCCAGTCGAAATTCACCCCGCGCTGGCCTTCCTTCTCGAAGAAGAAACCATTGTCCGTGTCGCGGGTGACGAACTTGGCAGTAGCTTCGCCTTCGCTCATGGAGTGCGACATCTTGTGCAGGTAGGTGCCGTGCATCGGGTCCATGACGTTATCGATGACGTAGCGGTAGTCGCCTTTCCACTCTGTGTAGCAAACGAAGCTGCTCCATTCAGGGGAGGTCAGTTGCTCGGGCAGGACCAGTTCCGGCGGAGTGTCGACGTGCGGTTCGGCAGCGTTGTAGAGAAAGATTGCGCCGGCGGCTTCACGGGTGTGGAACATCCGCGTCGGGCGGCTGCCTTCGAGCTTGCATCCCGGGCTGCCGGGGACTTTGGTGACGGTGCCGTCGCAGCGTACTTCGACGCCGTGATAAGGGCATTGCAGGCGATCGCCCAGCACCGGGCCCTGGGACAATGGCGCGCCGCGATGCGGGCAGTGATCTTCGAGGGCATGGACGCTGCCGTCGTTGTCGCGCCACAAGGCGATTTTGTAGCCCAGTCGACGGATCGACACTGGTTTTTCGCCCAACTGATCGGATGGCAGGACCGGGAACCAAAGGTTCTTCAAACCATTGGCCAAGAGGTTTTCGGCAGGATCGACGGTTGTATTCATAGTCATTTCTTATTTACCTCCGGTGGGTCATTCGCCCAGCCGAGCCATCAGGGTTTTATAGGTGTCCGCGGTCCACTCTCCGGTGGTCAGCGGGCAGGGCGGCCCGGCCAGGTTCAGGTGCGCGAGCAGGTCGGGCAACTCGGTCACCCCATTGCCAAAGGCGCGTTCGATGGAGTCGCCGAGCAACTCTTCGAATTGGGTGTTGGGCCGTTTACGGGCCTGATGTGGCTCCAGGTAGGGTTCGGTATTGCTCATCTCATTGACCTCCGGCTTAAGGTTTCGGTTTGTCGGTAAGGAACTTGCCTTGCGGCGCTTCGACATGTTGCTGGCGTCGGGTATTGCCATCGATGCCGCCGGCTATCGCCCATTCGGCAAACATCGTCGGGCCAGGCTCAAAGGCGCGCGGCTGCCATTCGCCGGTCAGTTGGTCTTCATCGGCGTAGTACTCGACCAGCGCGCCGGCCGGGTTCTTGAAGTACCAGAAAAACGCCGAAGACACCGGGTGCCGACCGGGGCCGATTTCCGTTGCCCAGCCGCTGCGGGAGATGTGCATGCCGCCGCCGAATACTTCGTGCACGTCGCGCACGGTGAAGGCGACGTGGTTCAGGCCCGCACGAGGGGCGGGCAGTTGCAGCATGAACAGGTCGTGGTGACCGCCTTCTTCGGCAGTGCGCAGGAAGGCTCCGCGATCCGGATAGCGGTCGGAGGCCTGGAAGCCGAAACGCTCGTGATAGAAAGCTTCGCAGGCGTTCACGTCTTTGACGAAAAACACCACATGACCGACTTCGATCGGCGTGGCGCGCTCGTAGATCGGTGCGGCCTTGTTGATTCGGCCTTTGGTTTGCCAGGTGTTGTGGCCGCTGCACTCGATCTCCAGTTCACGCTTGCGGGTCACTTGCAGGCGGATCGCCAGGCCATTGGGGTCGGTGCAACCGATACGGCCATTGGCATTGATGAAACCCGGATCCTGAGCGATGCGCTGGCTGTAGAGCGCAAGATCAGCCGCGCTTTCAACCCCCCAGACCACTTCGCGTACCGTCGAACCGGCTTCGATGGCGGGCGGCAGGCCTGCCTTGTTGATGTCGGCGAGCACCACTCGGCAGCCGTTGAGGGTTTCGAAGATCACCTCGTCGGCTTGCTCGCTGACTTTTGTCAGGCCCCAATCGCTGAAAAAACGCGCACTGGTGTCGAGGTCCTCGACGCCGTAAGTGACTTCATCAATGCCTAAGACGCTCATAACCCTACCTCTTGTTGCACACCGGCCCAGGCCAGTGGCTGTTCATTCATGCCCCAATAAAGGCTCTTCTGTTCCATGTATTGCAGGATGCCGAGGCGACCTTTTTCTCGGCCCAGGCCACTGTCGCGCCAGCCGCCGAAGGGGGTGGAAATCGAGAACTGTTTGTAGGTGTTGATCCACACCGTGCCGGCCTGGATTTTTCGACCCAGCGCCCAGGCGCGTTTGTAGTCGCGCGTCCAGATCCCGGCGGCGAGGGCATACAAACTGTCGTTGGCCTGTTCGATTAATTGCGCTTCGTCATCAAACGGCATGGCCACCAGCACCGGTCCGAAGATTTCTTCCTGGCAGACCTGTTGGCTGTTGTTCAAGCCTTCGAGGATGGTCGGCGGGTAGTAATAGCCCTGGTCGTAAACACCACCGCTCGGGCGTTGCCCACCGAGCAGCAAACGTCCACCTTCGGCCAGCCCCAGCGCGACGTAGCGCTCGACCGACTCACGGTGGCCTGCGCTGATCAGCGGGCCCATTTGCGTGCGCTCATCCGCCGGATCACCGACACGCAGTTCGGTTGCCGCCGCTACCAGACGCGCCATGAACGGCTCGTACAGAGCACGGGCGACGAATAACCGCGAACCGGCGATACAGGCTTCGCCCGAAGAACTGAAGATGCCGTACAGCACACCCGCCACGGCATGGTCGAGGTCGGCGTCATCGAGAACGATGGTCGGTGATTTACCGCCCAGTTCCAGCGACACCGGCATCATCTTGTCTGCGGCGATGTGAGCAATGTGTTTGCCGGTTTTAGTGCCGCCGGTGAACGACACGCGCTTGACCAGAGGATGACGGGTCAACGCATCGCCGAGCAGCGAGCCCTTGCCAGGCAGCACACTGAGCAGACCTTTCGGCAATCCGGCGTCTTCGCAGATGCGCGCCAGTTGCAAGGCCATCAACGGGGTGATTTCCGCCGGTTTGATCACCACCGCATTGCCGGCAGCGAGTGCCGGAGCGACTTTCTGCGCTTCGCTGGCAATCGGTGAGTTCCACGGCGTGATCGCGGCGATGACCCCCATCGGCTCGTAAACACTCATGCTGACGAAATCACCCCGCGATGGCGTGATGGTTTCTTCGAGGGTTTCACAGGCCGCGGCGAAGAACTGGAAAGTTCCGGCGGCGCTGGCGACCAGAGCACGGGTTTCGTTGATTGGTTTGCCGTTGTCCTGACGCTGCAATTGCGCCAGTTCTTCGCTGCGCTGACGGATCAGCTCGGCAATGCGATACAGCACGCTGGCCCGTTCATGGGGTTTGCGCTGTGCCCAGCCGCTGTGCAAAAACGCCTGGTGGGCGCCGTGCACGGCGTCCTCGACGTCTTCGACACTGGCGGCATTGAGCCAGGCAACCGCTTCGCCGGTGGCGGGGTAGCGTGTGGCGTAGCGCTCGCCGCGACCCAGTCGCCATTCGCCGGCAATGCAGATCGGTAAAGTCTGTTCGAGAGTCATCGACGGTCCCCTAAATCGAAATTGCATGGGCGTGGTTGCCCAAGGCGCGGACGACGCTGTAGACGGTCAGCGCCGAGGTCTTCGGGTTGGCCAGCAGCGGCTTGCCACGCAAACTCAATTCGAAACCGCCAAAGGCGCCGCGCGCTTCGAAGTGATGGACGTTTTCCTCGCTCAGTGGGTCGGCGATCAGCGTCACGTGGGTGCGATCGAGGCCGAGCCCGGCCAGCGACAAGGTTGCGGCGACGTTGGCGTTTTTTGGATAAAGGCGTGCCGCTTCGCGGGCGCTACCCTGAAAAATCACCGTGGCTTCGGTAATGCTGTCCAGATCACAGGCCTGTTCGGCGGGGGTGTTTTTCCAGGCGCGTGCCGGTTTGCGACCGGTGTAATTGACCGAATCCAGTCCGCCGACCTTGGCCGCGGACAAGGCGTCGATGCCACCGATGGCACCAGGCAGCAATTCGATGCGGGTCTGGCCACGTTCTGCCGCTGCTTCAAGGCGTTCGACCAGGCCGACTTCGGACAGCGCACCGACCGAGACGATCAGGCACGCAATGCCACGCTCCAGCGCTGGCAGCACATGTTCTTCGATGGCGCGGTGGCCGGCGCACTCGACCAGCAGGTCGGGGCGGGCGTCGGCTGGCAACGCGGTCAGCACCTGCGGCGGCTGTTTGAAACACGCCAGCCGCTGGCGCACCAGTTCTTCGGATCCGGCCGAGGCAATGACGTAATCAACGCACAGCTGCGGGTCCTTCTCCAGTAACTCGAGCACGCCGACGCCAATGGCGCCGCAGCCGATCATGGTGATATGCAACATGACGAAGTCCTCAAGCCGTGGCTTTCTGCGCTTTGGTTTCGCTGTTGGGCGGACCGGCAAACTGGGTGGCAAAGCTGCCGACGCTGAGCATGTCGACTTCCAGCAGGAACGGCCCGGGTTGAGCCAGTGCGCTGTCGACGACGTTGCCGAAATCCTTCAGGTCGGTCACGAGGCCGTGGCGCAGGTTCAGCGATTCAGACAGCTTGGAATAGTCCGGCGTGTGCAGGTCGACGTAGCAGTGACGGCTGCCATAGACCGCGTCCTGAATGTTGCGGATCACGCCGTAACGCTGATCGTTCATCAGCAGAATCACCACGTTGGCCTTTTCCTGCACCAGCGTCGCCAGCTCGCCGAGGTTGAGAATGAAACCGCCGTCACCGGCCAGGGCGAAGACCTTGCGTTCAGGCGCCGTTTGCGCAGCAGCCACCGCGGCACCAATACCCATCGACAGGCCCTGGCCAATGCCGCCGCCCAGCGCATGCACGCCTGCGCGCGGATGGAACAGGGTCAGCAGGCGGTTGCCCCAGATGCTGTTGGACAGCGTGACGTCGCGAACCCAGGAAAAATTGCGCCCGGTAAGGGCTTGCAGTTGCTCGACCATGGCCGAGTACGGGCCAAGGTCGGCCATCAGTTGGGTGCGGGACTTTTCGCGGACGTCCTTGAGTTCGGCGAGGAACATCGGGTCGATCTGCAGGCGACCTTCGAGACGGTCGGCCAGGCCTTCGAGGGCCAGCGCCGAATCACCGCAGATGAACAGCTCGCTGTTGTAGCTGCGACCTTCGATGGCCGGGTTGGCGTCGATACGCAGGGTATTGCGGGGCAATTTCAGCGCGTACTTGAACGTCTCGTTGCTGCGCAGGCGCGAACCGGCGATCAGCAGGGCATCGCAGCTTTGCAGGAACTGCTCGACCCGTTTGTTTTGCGAGAACGCGCCAAGGCAGCGTTCGTCATCTTCATTGACCACACCGCGACCCTGGGTCGAGGTGATCACGCCGACGCCCATGTCCAGCAGGCGCTTGACTTGGGGGCCTGCATGTCGTGCGCCGCCGCCAAGCCACAGCAGTGGACGTGTGGCCGTGACCAGACGCTCGGCGACCAGGTCCAGCACTTCGGGCGCGGGCACGGCAACCGGAATCGGCAGGGGAGACAGGTCGGTCGGCATCGGGATAAAGGTCGACTGGATATCGATCGGGATTTCCACGCTGACTGGCCCGGTAGGCGCGGTCAACGCGGTTTGCACGGCCAGCTTCAGGGTGCTGATGGCGGTTTCGACGCTGCGCACACGGAACGCGGCCTTCGAGACGGCCTTGAGCATGGTCAATTGGTCACGCGCTTCGTGGATGTATGCGAACTCTTGATCCAGGTACGGCGTTTCGATCTGTCCGGTAATGTGCAGCAGCGGCGTGCCGGCGGTCAGGGCTTCGACCATGGCCCCGGCGGCGTTACCGGCCGCGGTACCGGTGGACGTCAGGCAGACGCCCAGACCACCGGTGGTGCGGGCATAGGCGTCTGCCATGTTGGTGGCGCCGGCTTCACCACGGGCCATGACGAAGCGGATGTTGCCCCGAACGGCGAACGCATCGAGGATCGGCATGTTGTGGATCGAGATCACGCCGAATGCGGCTTTGACGTCGCATTGTTCGAGAAACGCGGTGATGGCAGCGCCTACGGTGACAGTATTTTCATTACGCATGGCGGGACAGGCCTCCAGAAACATCGATATGGCTGCCTGTGGTGTAAGCCGACAGAGGCGAGGCCAGAAACAGGATCGCGCGGGCCGCTTCAATCGGCAGGCCCAGACGCCCCAAGGGAATGTGTTTGCGTTGCGCCAGTTGGGCGGTCCATTGGGTCCAGTCAAGATCCCGCTCTTCGCGGGCTTCAAAACGTCGGCGCCATTGCCCGGACTCGACCAGGCCAATGAGAATGCCGTTGACCCGAATGCCTTCACCGGCAAATTCGGTGGCCATCGAACGCACCAGGTTCATGACCCCGGCGCGAGCGGCCGAGGTGGCGACCATGTGCGGTTCCGGCTGGCTGGCCAGTAGCGAATTGACGCAGACGATGGCCGCGTTCGCTTGGCTTTCAAGCTGTGCCTTGAACGCGCGGACCGGGTTGATCACCGAGAAGAATTTCAAGTGCAACTCTTCGGTCCAGGCGCTATCGGGGGTGTCGGCGAAGGTCGACACCCGACCTTGTCCGGCGTTGTTGATCAGCACGCTGGCCGGCCCCAGTGCGGCCAGGCTGGCGGCGGCAAAGGCGTTGACCGAGTCCGCGTCGAGCACATTGCACACGTGGGCCAGCAACCGTGCCTCGGGGAAGCGTTGACGCAATCCGGCTTCGGCACTGCGCAGGCGATTTTCGTCGCGACCGCAGAAGGCCACGGCTGCGCCGGCTTCGAGCAACAGCTCGACGCAGGCCAGGCCAATCCCCGAAGAGCCGCCAGTGACGATTGCGGTGCTGTCTTGCAGTTGATAGAGACTCATCTCAATCCCTCATCAAGGCCGTTACGCGGTTCTGGCCGTCGTGGGCGGCAGCGCTGTTGTAGTCGAGCAACCGCGACAGCTCGTCGGCACTGCGACGCACCTGCAGGAGCAATTCGTTGAAGTTGACGTGACCGATCTGAACGGTCGGAATCGTCACGCCCAGTGCAGCGACGATATGCCCGGTCTGATCGCGCACCGGGGCGGCGACGGTCGAAATCGCTGACTCGAAGAAACCTTCGCTACTGACGAAACCGCGCTGACGGTCGGCTTGAACCATGTCAAACAGCTCCAGCACGGTTTTCGGCGTGCAGGGCGAGAATTGCTCCAGGTGATCTTCCGGGTACAGTTCACGCAATTCGGCCAGCGACAGGTCTTCGAGCAGGATGCGCCCCAGGACAGTGGCGTGGGCGGGGAGGCGAGTGCCGACATTCACCGCGTTGGAGAACACCGACGGTGGTGAGACTTTAGCCACGTAGACGATCGAGCGGCCATCGCGCACCACCAGATTGCTCGGGTAGTTGAGGCGGTCGCACAAGCGGGCCAGCAGCGGTTGGCCGAGTTCGGTCAGCTCCAGCGAGGCCAGGTACTCGAAGCCCAGGCGCAGCACCGACATGCCGAGGCGGTATTCATTGCCGCTGCGGGTGACAAACCCCATGGTTTCCAGTGTCGTCAGCAGGCGAAAGATCGTCGAGCGCGGCAGTGCCAGACGCCGGGCCAGTTCCGGCGCGGTCAACGTGCGATTGCGCCGGCTGAACTCGCAGAGCAGCAGCAATCCGCGCTCCAGGCCCGGCACGATGTACTTGTCCTGAGCATCCTTCAGCAGATCTGAATCGTTCATAGCGATGCACCTGTCAGGGATTCTTTGATGGCAAAGGCCAAGCGGCCCGCCACCACACAAGGTTGTTCGATGGGGCTGGCATGCCCGGCATCGGTAATCAGGTTGAACGTGCCTCCCAAGGCCTTGGCCAGGGGCAGGCAGTTTTCGGGAGCGGTGATGCCGTCGGCTTCGCCGCAATGCACTTCGCAAGGCATCGACAGTGGCGCGTGCCGCAGCAGGTCCTCGCTGCACAGCAGTTCTATGGCCTGGCGATAGCCATCGGGATTGAGCCGGGCCATGTTCCACTGCACCCAGGCGTGTGCCTTTGGGCTGGCAGTGGGCGAAAGCATGTAGGCGCTGCGTTGTTCGGCCATGCGTTGAATGCCCAGTTGTTCCAGGGCTTGCAGGCGTTTGCTGCGCACTTCCTGGCGCTGCAAGGCGCGCGATGGATGACCGTAGCCCCGGGCCGGACTGATCAACACCAGCCGGCTGATCCGCTGTTGGTGCACGCCGCTGGCGAACGCTGTGGCAGTAATCGCCCCGAGCGAGTGACCGACCAGCACACAGCGCTGGATGCCTAGCGCATCGAGCATCTGCAGCAGTCGTTCGGCGTAGTCCGAAGCGTCGGGGGCCAGCGATCTCAGCGGCGTGGAGTCACCGTAGCCGGGAGCGTCCCAGGCAATCACATGTGCGCTCTGGCCAAGCGCTTGCGCCACCTCTAACCACGACGCCGAGCCCGAGCCGATCCCGTGCAACAACACAATCGCCGGCCCGGTTCCGCATTCGCGAAAGGCCTGGCGACCGCCAGCGATCCCCAGCGTACGCAAAGGAAAGTGCAGGGCCAGCTGCGCCTGGAGGTCAGCCGTGAGCGGCGGGACGAGATTATCGATGGCGTACGACATGGGCTTATCCGCGCTTGATCGAGGCCAGAGGGTGTTCTGGCGGGTAGGTCGGGGTCAGCGGTTTTTTCGCACCGAGCATCACGCACATCAGCGCATCTTCATCGCCGATGTTGATCTCTTCGCGGTACACGCCCGGTGGCACGGAAATGACGTCACGGTCGGTCAGGATCGTTTCGAAGCGCTCACCGTCCTTTTCGATCACCACTTTGAGTTTGCCGCGCAGCACGAAGAACACTTCTTCAACGTCGGTGTGCAGGTGCGGCGGGCCTTCGTGACCGGCCGGAATCACCATGGTGGAGAACGTGAAGTTCTCCGAGGGAATGGTGTTCATGTCGGTGCTGATACCGGTGCCGCCGGTACCGATGTAACGCATTTGTGCGCGGCGGAATTTCGGGTCGTAGTCGGCCTGGAATTTCAGCGCGTTCCAATCGTACTGACGCGTTTCGTAGCGGGCGATACGGGTGTTCATCCAGCTTTCGAGGTCACTGCCGGCCGGCTGTTCCCAGCTTTTCGGGGCGTCTTGCTGCTCAGATGAATGTGCAGATGAGTGTGCAGATAGATTAGTCATGGCAGTCTCCTGATCAAGGCATTACGAACCCGCCGTTGACCGGCAGGGTTTGTCCAGTGATGAAACGGGCGAGGTCGGACAGCGCGAAGAGCACGGCGCCGCTGACGTCCTCGGGGAGTTGCGGGCGTTGAATGGCCCGCTGCTCGTTGTACAAACGGTGACGTGCTTCAGGCACATAGGCGGTGGCTTCGACCAGCACCAGGCCAGGCGCGATGGCGTTGACCGTGATGTTGTCGGTACCCAGTTCGCGGGCCAGGCTGCGGGTCATGGCGATGATTGCGCCCTTGCTTGCGACATACGCCAGCAGGTTCGGCGCGCCCCACAGCGGCGTGTCGGATGCCAGGTTGACGATGGCGCCATGACCGCTGGCGCGCAGGGCCGGCAGGCACGCCTTGGTCATCAGCCAGGTGCCGCGGACATTGACGTGCATGACCTGATCCCAGGTATCGAGGCTCAGCTCTTCGCACGTCTTGCCACCGGAATTGGTGATCGAGGCGTTGTTCACCAGACCGTCGAGGCCACCCAGCAGCCGGGTGGTTTCAGCCACGCAGGTGTCGATCGAGTCGGGTTGCGCCAGATCGACGGCCACGCCATGAACGGTCAGGCCTTCGGCGACCAGCTCGGCGGCCGATTGCTGAACACGCTCGGCGAGAATGTCGGCGATCACCACGTGGGCGCCGGCCCGGCCGATGGCCTGGGCAAAGGCATAACCCAACCCGCGGGCGCCACCGGTGACCAGCACCCGACGGCCTTCGAGCAAACGATTGAGGGTCGTCATCATTGGGTACTCAGCATGGCTTTGGGCATGTAGTGCAGGACGCGTTTCTCGGTCCAGACCACCGCGCCATAAGCGAGTACACCGATCAGCGTGAGCATGACGATGGCCACGAACACACCCGCGGTATTGCCCTGGCCTTCGGCATCGACCAGCAGGAAGCCCAGGCCCTGGTTGCCACCGACCAGTTCACCGACGGTGACGCCGATCACGGCCAGGGTCGACGCTATGCGCAGGCCGGAGAACAGTGCGGCCATGGCCGAAGGGAATTCCACCAGGCGAAAGATCTGCCAGCGGCTGGCGTTCATCGTCCGGACGAGGTTGATCATGTCCGGGTCAACGGTGCGGATAGCCGACAGTACGTTGATCATCACCGGGAAGAACACGATCAGGATGGCGATCAGGATCTTCGGATAGATGGTGTAGCCCAGCCACATGACAAATAGCGGAGCGAAGGCGACTTTCGGGGCGATTTGCAGCGCCAGAATGTAGGGCGACAGCATGGCTTCGGCGGCGGGCGAGAGTCCCAGCGAGACACCGATGGCCACGCCGAGCAGGGCTCCCAGACCGAAGCCGACAATGATTTCGAACGCGGTAATCAGAGTGTGTTGCAGCAGACCTCCGGTTTGCCACATCACCAGGCTTTCCTGGGCCACACGGCTCAGTTGCGGCATGACGAATTCGGGCATGCCGAGCAGTCCCGGGCCCCACTGCCAGAGCACCAGGAACAGGATCAGCAGTGCAACGCTGCCCAGCACGGAGTTATTAAGGTTTTTCATCGTGTCGGTACCTTGTTGTCACTCGCCGTTATTGCGCGGCTGTTTGGGTGTCGATGAATTGATTGGTGTACAGCTCGTCGAGTTTTGGCTCATGGCTGACGATGCCTTCGCTGACGTAGAACTGACGGACCGCTTCAAGTCGTGCCGGATCGATTCGGCCCAGAACGGCCTGATTGGCATAGACATGCTCGACGTAGAGCCTGAAGATTTTCTCCAGCGACGCTTCCTTGCCGGCATAGGCGGGGACAGCCTTGGCGAAGGTGACCGCGGCGGCTTTGGGGTCCTGAATGATGTCGCGCATGCCTTGCAGGGTGGCCTGGACCACGCCGCGAACAATCTCGGGGTGATGCTCGATGGCATCGTCGGAAGCGAGGATCGCCTGGGCCATGCTCTCGAAAATCTGCGATTGAGGGATCAGCTTGATCTTCGCGCCGGCTTCTTCGGCGTTGACCACCCAGTCCGGCACGCCGGCCATTGCCTGGGCTTTGTCGGCCGAGAACAACTGCCAGACGCCCGAAGGCCCGGCTGCCTGAATATTCACATCGTTTTTGCTCAGGCCGGCCCGGCGTAGAGAGGCGAGCAAGGCGTAGTAGGTGGTGTCCGAGTAGGACATCACGGTCATCGTCTTGCCTTTGAGGTCGGTGATCGAGTTGATGTTTTCGGCAGCATTGGTGGCAATCATCGTCACGCCGCCGGCGCCCAGCACCGCGACGGCGCGCACCGGAATACCGTTGGCCCGCACCACAATCGGGGTATCGCCCAGAGCACCGCCGAGCATGGCGTTACCGGCACCGATCTGTTTCGCCACATCCACACCGCCCTTGGCAGCGATGAAGGTCATGTTCAGGTTCTGGGCGGCGTAGTAACCCTTCTGCTGCGCGATGATCCACGGGGCGAACGCCGGCAGGTTCGGCGGCGCCGGCAACAAGTAAGTCACGTCGGTCGACTGCGCCTGGGCGGCGAAAGCCATGCCCAGGCCGAGCGCGATACCGGTGACCTGGCTGAAGCGTTGAAACAGAGACTTGAACATGCGTACTCCTGATTCGGTTGATGGCCACAACGGCGTTGATCAATGCAGCTCGGTGTCTTCGCCGACTTGCAGCAACTCCATCAGGCGACCGACCAGCGGGCCGATTTCCGGCAGCTTGCGGCGCTCCAGCGGGTTGTCACGAAACGGCAAATCGACAGTGATCTCTTCGATGATGGTGCCCGGGCGGGCACTCATGACCAGCAGCCGGTCGGACATGGCAATGGCTTCGATCAGGTCATGGGTAATGAACAGAGCGGTTTTCTTTTCATCGAACAGCATCCGCGCCATGTCCTGCTGCAGGATCATCTTGGTCTGCGCATCGAGGGCCGAGAACGGTTCGTCGAGGAACAGCACTTGCGGGTCGATGGCCAGGGTGCGAGCCAGGGCAGCGCGTTGACGCATGCCACCCGACAGCTGGAACGGGTAGTGGTCGGCAAAGCCTTGCAGGTGGCAACGATCGAGCAGATCTTTGGCTACGGCCTGACGCTTGGCCGCCGGCACACCTTGAATTTCCAGACCCAGTTCGACATTGCGACGAATGCTGCGCCACGGCATCAGCAGGTCTTTTTGCAGCATGAACGCGACCTGACGGACCGGGCCGGTGACCGCTTCACCAGCGACGAAGACCTCGCCTTCGGTCGGCCGATACAGCCCGGAGCCCATATTGAGAATGGTGCTCTTGCCGCAACCGGAAGGGCCGATGATCGACACCACTTCACCGCGGCGAATCTTGAAGTTGACCTCGCGAATGGCAAATGGCGCTTCGGACTTTCCTTTGGCCGGGAAACATTTGCCGACATTGCGAAATTCAATTTCGGTGGGCTCCTGATCTTCCTTGGGAGCGGGCTTATTCCATTGAGGGGCGATGGCGTACATCTCGTTCACAGCCATTGGAAAGGGTCTCTGGTCTGTTTTATAGGTGATACGTTGTTTAGTGCATGAACAATGCCAGAGACTTGCCAAGTTGGTTTTTTGTTTAAAAACCCTTTCTTATTAATGAGTTACTGAAAATTCAGTATTTATTGGATGTTTCATATATAAAACGTGGTTTCTTATATGGCACGAAATTGCACGTTGAATGTGTAGGGCAGGGGGAATTACGAGAAGGGGGCGCTTTTATAGGTAACGCCGGATGCGAGGAAATGACGGATTTGTTTTAAATATGAAACGAACTGCTGAATGTGCGTTGTGCAGTTGAGAGTTTCGTTCCTGTTATCGCTTGGTCTCTAAACGCTTTCAGACACGTCAATCTGAAGTGCAAGCATGAGCTTCGTGGCGATGGCTGACGATGGGTCTATCGCTGCATCCACCATCACGTTCACGGCAGTCTGCGCCAGTGCCACGACGGGATGCGACAGTACGGCTTGAACAATGCCGTCACGCAGGGCCGCTTGGGTGATGGGTGTCAGGTCGTGGCATACAACTGTGGGAAGCGCGACGTTCTGGGCTTTCAGTTCGCGCAGGGCGTTGATGACGCCCTCGATACCGCCGCCGGCCACGTACAAGCCGACAAGGTCGGGCTGGCTGCTCAGGAGGTCGAGCGTGCCGGCATAGGCGAACTCTTCGTCCTCCAGGGTGAGGCGCGTTGCCAATAGCTCCCAGTCCTGGGATTGCTCCGCAAGAAAGGAGCGCACGCTCATTTCGCACAGTTCCTGGCACTGAAAACGCTGCGTTCCTACCATCACCGCCACAGGCCCCGCGTGGGGCGCCAGGTTCTTGATGAACCAACCAGCCGTGCGCCCCATTGACCGGTTGTCGACACCGACATAGCTGGCGCCAGCCGACGCACTCAGCTCGGAAACCAGAGCAACAACGGGAATGCCGGCGGCACGCAACTGCGCCATCGCTTCGCGCACGGCGGGATGATCTGCCGCCACCAAACCCAGAGCATCGACCTCTCCTTGTAGCTTGAGGATGCGTTGTGCAGTGGCGGCCGGGGCGAGGTCATCGATGTAATGAATCATCACCCGAACCTGGGCGCGGACGCTGGATGCCGCTGCCTCGGCCAAGGCCTTGGCCAGCCCTTGATAAAACGCCACGCCACGCTTTTGTAGCAGAAACCCCAGGCGTACGGTCGGTCGCTGCTGAAGCAGGCGTTGCTCGATCACATTGCGACCGTAGAAGCCCAGCCGGGCAGCGGCTTCGGCAATGCGCCGCGCAGTATCGGCGCGAACGTTGGCACGCAGATTCATCACCCGATCCACGGTGGACAGGCTAACGCCGGCGGCCTCGGCGACATCTTCCATGGTTGAACGACGGCCGGCCGGGTGATGGGTCTCTGACATGAAATGAAAGGCTCTTTAATATTTTTGACGGGTTCTGACAGGTATGGCTGCAGGACTATAGCAGTCGTGCACCCTGGCAACTTAGGATTTCTCCGAGCGAAACAGCACCACTCATAACAACAATCATCGGAACCTGACATGACCCTCCATATCTCCACTGCACCCTGTTGCTGGGGCGTAGACGACGTCAACAATCCTCATCTGCCAGCGTGGCAACAGGTGCTCAGCGAAGCCGCGCAAGCCGGGTATCGCGGCATCGAACTGGGGCCGTATGGCTACCTGCCGCTAGACGCTGCGGCAGTCGGCACGGTGCTCGCCGAGCAGGGCCTGCATGTGGTGGCCGGCACTGTATTCGACAATCTGGTCGATCCGGCCAATCTGCCGAACGTGCTGACACAAACCCGAAATATTTGTGCCTTGCTCAAGCAACTGCCAGCAGTGCCGCAGGAACCGGGGCAGCGCTTCGCCATGCCTTGCCTGGTGGTTATCGACTGGGGGCATGAGGAACGTGACTACGCGGCCGGACACTCCGAACGAGCACCGCGTCTGGCACCTGACGCCTGGCGGGGCATGATGAATCACATCCGGGCCATTGCTGATCTGGCCTGGCTGGAGTTCGGCGTTCGTACGGTGATTCACCCGCATGCCGGCGGCTACATCGAGTTCGCCGACGAGCTGGCGCAATTGGTTGCCGACATTCCCTACGAAGTGGCCGGTCTATGCCTGGACACCGGCCATCTCTACTACGCCGGCATGGACCCGGTTCAGACCCTGCGCCAGTACGCGGATCGTCTGGATTACCTGCATTTCAAAGACATTGATCAGGCGGTGTTCGATCAGGTATTGGGTGAGCACATCAGCTTTTTCGGGGCCTGCGCCAGGGGCGTGATGTGCCCGATCGGCCAGGGTGTCATCGACTATCGCGCCTTGCGTGAGCTGATCACCGAGCTCGGTTACCAGGGCTACATCACCGTCGAGCAAGAACGCGATCCGCGTAACGTCCATGGCAGCCTGCGCGACGTTGCTGCCAGCCGCGCCTACCTCTCTCAAGCAGGTTTCTGATTTCTCTCACGCAAGGGACTTATCGATGATCAATGGCAGCAAGCGTATTCCCGAACCTCTTCGTTGGGCCATGGTTGGCGGTGGACGCGACAGTCAGATTGGCTACATCCACCGCAGCGCGGCATTGCGTGACCAGTCGTTTGTGCTGGTCGCTGGCGCCTTCGACCTGAACCCGGAGCGCGGTCGGGCGTTCGGCGTGGAACTGGGAGTCGACCCCGAACGCTGCTATGCCGACTATCGCAGCCTGTTTGAAGGTGAGGCAGGGCGGCCGGATGGCATCCAGGCGGTTTCAGTGGCGACGCCCAATGGCACCCATTTCGCAATCACCAAGGCCGCCCTGGAAGCAGGGTTGCACGTGGTCTGCGAAAAGCCGCTGTGCTTCACCCTCGAGGAGGCGCAGACGCTGCGGGAAATTGCCGTGTCAAACAACAGGGTAGTGGGGGTGACCTACGGCTACGCCGGACATCAACTGATCGAACAGGCCCGGCACATGATTGCCCAGGGCGAACTGGGCGAGATTCGCATGGTGCACATGCAGTTTGCCCATGGTTTTCATTGCGAGCCGGTGGAGGCGCAAAGCGAGGCGACCCAATGGCGAGTCGATCCGCGTTTCGCCGGCCCCAGCTATGTACTGGGAGATGTCGGCACCCATCCGCTGTACCTGTCGGAAGTCATGCTGCCCGAACTCAAGATCAAAAGGCTGCTATGCACCCGTCAGAGCTTTGTCAAAAGCCGCGCACCGCTTGAGGACAATGCCTACACGCTGATGGAATACGAAGGCGGGGCAATGGGCAGTGTGTGGTCAAGCGCCGTGAACGCCGGCTCCATGCACGGCCAGAAAATTCGCGTGATCGGCTCTAAAGCCAGCCTCGAGTGGTGGGACGAGCGGCCAAACCAGCTGTCATTCGAAGTCCAGGGCAAACCCGCGCAAGTGCTGGAGCGCGGCATGGGGTATTTGCATCCCGATGCAGTGCTCGATGACCGAATCGGTGCGGGGCACCCGGAAGGGCTCTTCGACGCGTGGTCCAATCTTTACTACCGTTTCGCCGTGGCTATGGACGCCGCCAACCGCGGCAATCATGAGCGCTTGGCGACGTTGCGCTATCCGGATATCCATGCCGGAGTCGAAGGTGTTCGCTGGGTCGAGCGCTGTGTCCAGTCTGCGGACAAAGGCGGGGTCTGGGTCGATTACTGAGACGAGTTCAGCGGTGTGTCACCCTCCATAAAAACAAAGGGATTAACTCACCGCCAGCTAAAAGACTACTGAACGAAGTCACCGGCAATCGAAGTCAGTTCGGTCAGATGGTTGCCGGGCTTTGCTGAACAGTAGCTTCGAGTGGGCTGCAGTCCACCGCCTGTTGCGTCGCATATCGAGGGTTGCCAGGTCATTAGTGAGCCGCGTCGGTGACTCCCCGGTGACTTCGCACAGCAGCGCTGTTATAGCTTCCCCGTTAACCGTGCCGTGCTCTTGTAGAAGATCCGCGACAGCGGTGACAGCGGGCCAGTAGTGACGCACCAGACAGCAGGAGCGGGCGATTGCCCGGGATTCGGCGTCGAGTAGCTTTCGTGCAGGCAGCAAACTGATCAATTCGTAACCCCGGCACCGGTCCCCCCTGCCGCTGGCCCAGGTGAACTTGTCCGATTTGGTGCGCCTGTAGACTGCTTCGGCCACCGGGCCGGCGAAGCAGTCGAGAAGGTCGCGCTCAATAGAATCGATCATTGAGGGTAGGTATTCAGCAATCCCGGGCGCGTCGAAGGATGGGTGCGGGACCAGGTAATCAGCCTCGACCAACCCCTCTACGTTTTGCGGGTTGCCGCGCAGATCAATCATTGGGCCGGTGCAGGCTTCTGTCCTGGTGCGCACAGTGATGCGCTCGATGTGCTGACCATTCCACCAAAAAGCCAGGGCGTGGCCAGCTTCGTGGACGGCCGTGCAGCGCCGGCACTTATTCATGGTCTGGTGCTCTCCCGTACAGGCGTACGTCGTGTAACAGGTCTATTCCTTCCTTGGGTGTCAGGTAAAAGACTAGGCCTATCAGGACCGAATACGCCACCTATTAGCTGACTGCTTTATAGGGGGCTAACCTTAACGGAGCGCTGGTGAAAACTGGCCGGTTGAGACCTGATAAGAGATACGAATAAGTCAGAAGCGTACTAGGCTTGCCGTGGGCCACCGTGCTGGCAACTCGATTGCCGCTATCCGGATTGCCCGTGTGACCACGACGATCAATTGATCGAATTGTTGGCCCTGCAGCTTATGTCATTGATTTCGCTCGTCGCTATCGCGCGCCCACGCGGGGCCGGATAGCCGGATGAACACGACCAAAGGTAGCTCACACATGGCAACTGAATCGAAATGCCCGTTCAATCACGCCGCCGCGGGCGGTGGCCCGTCGAACCGCGACTGGTGGCCGAACCAACTCAATCTGAAGATCCTGCACCAACACTCATCCCTGTCCGACCCCATGGACGAGGGCTTCAACTACGCTGAAGCGTTCAAAAAACTGGACTTTTCAGCGCTCAAGAAAGACCTGCATGCGCTGATGACCGATTCGCAAGACTGGTGGCCTGCGGATTTCGGTCACTATGGGCCGTTCTTTATTCGCATGGCCTGGCACGCCGCAGGCACCTACCGCACCGGTGATGGGCGTGGTGGTGCCGGCTCCGGCCAGCAACGCTTCGCGCCGCTCAACAGTTGGCCGGATAACGTCAGCCTCGACAAGGCACGCCGACTGCTCTGGCCGATCAAGCAAAAGTATGGTCGTAACATCTCCTGGGCCGACCTGATCGTCCTCACCGGCAACGTCGCACTGGAGTCCATGGGCTTCAAGACCTTTGGTTTTTCCGGAGGCCGTCCGGACGTCTGGGGACCGGATGAGGACGTCTACTGGGGCTCGGAAAAAACCTGGCTTGGGGGCGACGTGCGCTATGGCAAAGATGAGAGCCCTACTGTCCAGGAGCGCAACCTGGAGAAACCGCTTGCTGCGGTGCAAATGGGCCTGATCTACGTCAACCCGGAAGGCCCTGAGGGCAACCCGGACCCGGTCGCTGCTGCGGTGGATATCCGCGAAACCTTCGCTCGCATGGCGATGAATGACGAAGAAACCGTGGCATTGATCGCCGGCGGCCACGCCTTCGGCAAGGCCCACGGTGCCGGGCCTGCAACCCATGTCGGCGCCGACCCCGAAGCCGCTGGCCTCGAACAGCAGGGCCTGGGCTGGAAGAGCAGCTTTGGCACTGGCAAAGGTGGCGACACGATCGCCAGCGGCCTGGAAGTGACCTGGACCACTACGCCCACGAAGTGGAGCAACAACTACCTGGAGAACCTGTTCGGTTTCGAGTGGGAACTGACCAAGAGCCCGGCCGGTGCGAACCAGTGGACAGCGAAAAACGGCGCTGGCGCGGGCATAATTCCCGATGCTCACGACCCGTCCAAGCGGCGTAATCCGACCATGCTGACCACGGACCTGTCCCTGCGATTCGACCCGATCTATGAACCGATTTCACGGCGCTTCCTGGCCAATCCGGATCAGTTGGCCGACGCGTTCGCTCGCGCCTGGTTCAAGCTGATCCACCGCGACATGGGGCCGCTCTCGCGCTACCTCGGTCCGGAAATGCCGAACGAAGAGCTCATTTGGCAAGACCCTATTCCAGCGGTCGACCATGCACTGGTCAACGACAGTGACATCGCCTCACTCAAGAGCAAGCTTCTGGCGTCGGGCCTGACAGTCTCGCAGCTTGTATCAACTGCCTGGGCGGCGGCGTCCACCTTCCGAGGCTCCGACAAGCGCGGTGGCGCCAACGGTGGGCGCCTGCGCCTGGCCCCGCAGAAGGACTGGCCGGCCAACCAGCCTGCGAAACTGGCGAACGTGCTGGCGACCCTCGAGAAAATCCAGAGCGAGTTCAACAGCGCGCAGACTGGCGGCAAGAAGATCTCGCTGGCGGACCTGATCGTGCTGGCCGGCTGTGCTGGTGTCGAACAGGCGGCGAAAAATGCCGGTCACACCGTCACGGTGCCTTTCACTCCAGGGCGGATGGACGCGAGCCAAGAGCAGACGGATGTCGAATCCTTCGGGTTTCTCGAACCCATCGCCGATGGCTTCCGCAATTACCTCAAGACCCGATACCGCGTACCGGCCGAGGCGTTACTGATCGACAAGGCGCAACTGCTGACTCTCACCGCGCCAGAAATGACGGTGCTGATTGGCGGCCTGCGCGTGTTGAACACCAACGTCGGACAAACCTCGCACGGGGTCTTCACCAAGAGAACTGAAGCGTTGACCAACGACTTCTTCACCAACCTGCTCGACATGGGCGTGGAATGGAAGCCGGTCTCGGACGCCAATGAAGAGTTTGAAGGACGCGATCGCAAAACCGGCGACCTCAAATGGACAGGCACTCGTGTCGATCTCGTCTTCGGCTCAAACTCGCAACTGCGGGCCTTGGCCGAAGTCTATGCCAGTAGCGATGCGCAGGAGAAGTTCGTGAAAGACTTCGTGGCAGCCTGGACCAAGGTGATGAATCTCGACCGTTTCGACCTCAGGTAACGCGAGCGTTGGACCCTGGATCCCGGAGTGGGCCACCTCGACCTGATCGTTCAGGTCGGGGGGCTCCGGGAACAATCGACAAAATGAGAAGCATCGTCTACACGATGGGACAATCAGCCGGCGCGAGACATCGGTTGCTCTGTGCGCCGATCACGGCGTTCCGTCGCGATGTAGCTCGCGTCGACCTTATTCTTCAAGAAGGGACAGGGTCCTGGCGTCTGGCTCACCGGCGAAAAACTGGTCGAGGGCCTGCTGGAACAGGGGCTGTTCGGGCTTGATACTGGCGAATAGCGTGAGACAGGAGCGCAACTTCAGGTCATCGGGGTGGCCAAGGATGGCCAGCGCACTCTTGTCACGGTGTTGCAGGAGGGTACTGACGCTTTCCTCCAGCCGTGGCCCCAACACATCATGCAGCAGATAGGCCCGGGCTTCGGCAGCACCAGAAATGGCAAAGCGCCGGGCCATCTCGCTATGCCCGAGACCTTGCAGTTGCGGGAAGATGAACCACATCCAGTGGCTGGTCTTGTGCCCGGCGCGCAACTCTTCCATGACTCGGCTGAAAACCGGGCGCTGGGCCTCGACGAAACGAAGAAGATTGAAGGGATCGTGCATGCTTGTACTCCCTCAATTGGCAAGCACTGCAAACGCGCTATTACTTTTTGCACTCCGCTGTCACCACATGGCAGGTACTCGGCGTGCCACCGGATTGGCCTGCATAGCGTTTGCAATTATCCAGGGATTTTTGCCGAGCGATGCCCAAAGTGGAGCCCCAGGCCAAGCCGCCTTCGCCGGCAGAGGGTAGCGCTTTGGCGTAGCAGTTCGAGGCTGTGCTTGAGGTCGAATAGCGGTTTGCGGCAGTTTTGCTTGAGCATCCGGCTGTTAGCGCCAGGTTGATGGCGAGCAGGGAGATCAGGGCCCATGACGAGTATTGACGTGCTGTGATTCTGGTCATGCCGTTTCCCCTGTATCAAGAGTGTGGTCGTGTTCTATTCAGATTAGACAGTGTTGCGCCTGCCCTTGGGCCGGTTCAGCGGACCGAGTGCATTTGGGGGCGTTTTTGCCGGGCTGGCTCTTTTCAGTTGGTGATTGTCCAAAAGAGCCGCGCAAAGAATAACGGCTCGTCAGATATCACGAGCCGCTGTTGAGAACGTGCTTATCGGGGGAAGTTCACGAATGTCGGATCGGCCTCAAAGGTGATCCGCATCAATCACCGCCTTGGCGAACGCCTGCGGAGCCTCCTGCGGCAGGTTGTGGCCGATGCCGCCGCTGATCAACCGGAACTCGTATTTACCGGTGAAGCGCTTGGCGTAATCCTCAGGGGCAGGGTGTGGCGCGCCGTTGGCGTCGCCTTCAAGGGTGATGGTCGGCACGCTGATGGACGGCGCCTTGGCCAGTTTCTGCTCTAAAGCTTCGTATTGGGGCTCGCCTTGAATCAGGCCCAGGCGCCAGCGGTAGTTGAACACGGTGATGTCGACATGGTCGGGGTTGTCCAGTGCCTTGGCGCTGCGATCGTAGGTGGCGTCATCGAACGCCCATTTCGGCGAAGCCGTTTGCCATATCAACTTGGCGAAGTCGTGGGTGTTTTTCTCGTACCCGGCGCGACCGCGGTCAGTGGCGAAGTAAAACTGATACCACCACTGCAATTCAGCCTTCGGCGGCAGCGGGTTCTTGCCGGCCGCCTGGTTACCGATCAGATAGCCGCTGACCGAGACCAGTGCCTTGACCCGTTCTGGCCATAGCGCCGAGACGATGTCAGCCGACCGCGCGCCCCAATCATAGCCACCGAGCACGGCTTGCTTGATCTTCAGTGCATCCATGAAGTCGATGACGTCACTTGCCAGCGCGGTCGGTTGGCCATTGCGAAGAGTTTTTTCGGATAGAAAATGCGTATCGCCGTAGCCGCGCGCATATGGCATCAGCACTCGATAGCCCTTTGCTGCAAGTAAGGGTGCGACCTCGTCATAGCTGTGAATGTCGTACGGCCAGCCGTGCAGAAGAATCACCACCGGTCCATTGGCCGGGCCTGTTTCGGCGTATGCCACGTTCAGTAGTCCGGCGTTGACATGCTTCAGCGGGCCGAACGGAGAGGGTGCCGCATGAGCGGTACTAGCATTGATCACGGCTGGCTGTGCGGTTGCGGTCGTTTGCGCGTGGGCCGCGCCGAGAGTGCCAAACAGGCTGAGCGCGAGGACTGACGAGCCGACCAGACGGTGGCGTGTTTTACCGGTTTTGTTGTTTTGCACTGCCATCTTCATGGTGATGTCTCCGTTACAAGTTGTTGACTGCAGAGTCTGGCTGATTCCCTTCAAACCTTGCTTGCATTTGAAGGCGGTGACGTATCGGGCCTGTGTCGAATCGCAGGCCAGATGAAAGCCTGCATGTCGAGATGTTATTCAGAAACACTGCCATGCACAGCGTATCAGCAGATTTGCTATGGGATGACCCCCTGCATTCGTCATGAGGCGGATCATCCTGGCAGGCCGCGTCCTTGCGAAGATCGGCCAAAAGCAGCCCATAACCAGGGTTCGCTTTGGGCCGATGCGCAAGCGCCAGGTTTGGGGCGAGCCATGGTCTTGATCGCATAAAGTTGAAATGCACGGCGTTGCCCGACAGAATCGCGCCCCGATCCAGCCAAAGGTGCCGGACGTTCGTGGTGAAAAGGGGCAGCAGTTGAACGAACAGACATTGTCCATGCGCCTGGAGCGTGTGGCGTGGCATGTGCCAGCAGGTGCACGGCTGGCCGATATCGGCTCGGATCATGGCTACCTGCCGGTGGCGTTGATGCGCCGTGGCGCTATCGCGGCGGCGGTGGCCGGCGAGGTGGCATTGACGCCGTTTTACTCAGCCGAACGCACTGTGCGCGAGAACGGCCTGGACCAGCGGATCAGCGTGCGCCTGGCCAACGGCCTGGCGGCGATCGAGCCGGGAGACGGGATCACGGCGATCAGCATCTGCGGGATGGGCGGCGAGACGATCCGCGACATCCTCGACAGTGGCAAAGCGCGCCTGAGCGGCCAGGAGCGCCTGATCCTGCAGCCCAACGGCGGCGAGCAGCCACTGCGCCAATGGCTGATGGAGAATGGTTACTGCATCCTCTGTGAGGAACTGCTACGGGAAAACCGCTTCGACTACGAAATCATCGTCGCCGAGCGCGCCGGGCCGGTGATGTACAGCGCCGAGGAGCTGTACTTCGGCCCGCTGCAGATGCAGGCCCGCAGTCCGGCGTTCCTGGCCAAGTGGCAGCGCATACTGCGCGAGAAGCACAAGACTCTGAGCAACTTCGCCCGGGCGCGGCAGGCCGTGCCCGAGGAGAAGGTGCAAGACATCGCCCGGCAGGCCCGGTGGATCAGCGACCTGCTGGCTTGAGCCTCGGTCCAGGGGGTTGTACGGAAAGCCACCGAGCGGCGATGTTGCGGGCTATTCAGCGGCGCCACGATCCATCAGGCAATTCAACCTGCCGCTGAGCCGCAGCCAAGGCAACCTTCAGCCCCTGTTTATCCAATGGGATGCAGTAGGCGGGTTTAGCCCGTTCGAATCGCCAGCTTTCATCAAGACTGCCAGCATCGACAGCGTCGAATCCAATTTCGTCGAGCAATGTGATCACCAGGGCTTTTGCGACCGGGTCATCCGCGGCGATCGGCAGTGCGCGTCGGTCGGGTGCCGCTTTCGGGCGCGAGTCCTGAACCAGGTCTTGAGCGAGGATTGCGTTAAAGACCTTGACCACCCTGGAGTCGGGCAGATGCTCGGCAAGCAGGCGGCTGGTGGTGGTTTCGAATCGGTCCAGGATGGGAATGTGGCCGTCTCGTTCCGGGTAGTAGTTGTTGGCATCCAGGACGGTTTTGCCCTCCAGCCACTTGGCCGGCACGCTTCGGTATTGCGCCAGCGGAATTGCCACGAGAACCACTTCGCCAAACTGCGCTGCCTCCTCGAGGGTCCCGACTTTACTGCCGGGAATGCCACTGAGCACGCTGCTCATGGTCTGTGGCCCACGTGAGTTGCTGAGCATTGCCTCGTGCCCTGCAGCTATAACCAATTGCGCCACTGCACGTCCGATGAACCCTGCGCCAATAATGCCTATCCGCATGTCGTTGCTCCGTTGTTTGTCAGGAAAAGGCTATGATGATTGGCAACCAATGGGAGATAAATAACCATCCGAGACTTAGTCTTGTTACCAGGAGTGTTGAATGATGGATCGCTTGACGAGCATGAGCGCTTTTGTGATGGCGGCGGAGTCAGGCTCCTATGCCCGTGCCGCAGAGCGCTTGGGCATGTCGCCGCAGATGGTGGCCAAGCATGTTGCCGCTCTTGAGCACCGGCTGGGCGCGCGGCTACTGAACCGTACCACCCGGCGGCAGAGCCTGACTGAACTGGGAAGTGCTTACTATGAACGCTGCAAGCATATTGTGAGCGAAGCCCAGGCTGCCGACTCCCTTGCGCAGATCATGAATGACACCCCTCGTGGCAAACTGAAAATCAGTGCTCCCGTGACTTTCGGTTCCTATAGCCTCATGCCGTTCGTGACGGATTTTTTGCGTCACCACCCTGAAGTGGAAATCGATCTGCATTTGACGGATCGCTTCGTCGATCTGGTGGAAGAGGGCTATGAAGTGGCTTTCCGGATCGGTCCCCTGGCCAACTCCAGTTTGACCGCCAGACCGTTGGCGCCTTATCGGCTGGTGGCCTGCGCAACACCGAGCTACCTGATTGAACGCGGAACGCCACAAACACCGGCTGATCTCGAGAACCATGAATGTTTGGGATTTGCCTATTGGTCCCGCCCGGCCGACCGCGAATGGCAGTTCTGCAAGGGGTCCACCGTTCATAAGGTACAGGTCACCAGTCGCTTGCAAGTCAACGAGAGCAAGGCACTGCTGTCAGCCGCGCTTGAGGGGTTTGGAATTGTCCTTGGATCCGAAGACTTTCTTCAGCCGGCGCTGCAAAGCGGCGAGTTGGTGCGGCTGTTAACTGATTTCGAAGCGCCGAGCCGACACATGCATTTGCTCTACACGGCAAATCGCCAGAGAACGGCCAAACTCCGACGATTTATCGATGCAGCAATCGCCCGCTTTGGTGCGATTTGAGCCGGCTTTTAAGTTGTCCAACTCGCATTGACCTGTGATTGGTCCCGGTCGCAGGTTACCGCGTCATTGACTGGATGCTTTTTTCCACTCCGTATACGCCAGCGGCAAACACACTGCACACGGTCGATAGCCCGCCGCGCGGGCTATGGCTTCATCGGCAAAAAACACCCGGTGCGCGACATAGCCACCACGGGCAATGGCCCGCAGTGCAGCAGGGCAGTCCAGTCGACCGTAAATTCGGGATCGTCGATGACCACCCATTTGTCCGGGTTCGGCGCTGTCTAGCGGTTCGCCCTGAGCATTGATCAACACAAAGCGTTTCATCGGTTCGGCACTCGCCACAAATACCAGGCCGCGACGGTTCTATAGGGGCTCCATGCCTGACCGATATCGACCATCTGCTTGCGGCTTGGCTGTTGCTCCAGGCCCTTGAGACGGCGGTAGCCGTCGCGCACGCCAAAGTCGTCGGCGGGCAGGATGTCCATGCGTTCGAGGGTGTAGATCAGCAGCATCTCGACAGTCCAGCGGCCGACACCGCGTAACCGGGTCAGGCGTTCGATCAATTCGTCGTCGCTCATCGACAGCGCGTTTGAACGATCCGGCACCAGCCCCTCCAGTGCGCCTTGGGCGATACCGTGAAGCGTGGCGATCTTGCTGCCGGAGAAACCACAGCCGCGCAGGACCTCGAATTCACAGGCCAGCAATTGCTCGGGCGTCGGGAACGGCGAGTCGGGAAACAGCGCGATCAAACGCCCGAGAATGGCATCGCCGGCCTTGGCATGGAGTTGCTGATAAGCAATGGCCCGAACCAGCGCTTCGCAGGGATCACGAGCCGGTTTTGGCTGATGCAGGCACGGGCCGATGGCGGCGATGTGCCGCGCCCAGTCCGGGTCGATGGCGGACAGGTAGTGGCTGGCGGGGTGATAGGGCATGGAAATTCCAGGCAGAAGTTCAGGTACTGCAAGCAGATTAAAGATCTGCCCGCTGGATCGCACCCGGTCTCTTGCGCTCGAATTTTCGCGCAGGTGTGGCGCCATTAACGCATTCGATCATCAAAACGCCAGCTACCGACAGTGACGCAGCACGGATGCGCTACCGGGGTTCCATAATCCGCAGTACCGGGTGCCCGTCGATATCCTTGAGTGGAAAATACGAGCGGTGTGTCGCTGTATCCACAGCAACGACGTGCGCATGCGGGCCTACGCGGCCACTGCCGATGTTCGTGACGACGCTGTCCTTGACGTGGAACATCGACACCATGCCGGCCTCTGCAGCCACATAAAGCGTGCCCGGTACGGGGTCAAACGCGAGCACGTCAGGGGTTCCTCCAGTATCGAACGCCTGGATAACCTGCATCGTGCGCATGTCCAGTACCAGGAGTTTGTCGTTACCTTCGCATGCGATAAAGGCCAGCCGGTCACGCGGGGTGATCAACAAGCCATGGTTGCCTCTTGCCCCCGGCAAATCAATGCGCGCAACGATCCGGTCGGTTGCGGGATCGATCTCGATCAGTTGCCCGCGTGTCTGGACATTAACGAAAATGTGCCGTGATACAGGGTCATATTGTGTATTGCCGACTTCGCCTCCGAGGGGAATCGTTGCGACGCGAGTGTTGGTGCGCACGTCGATTACCGTTTCGGTCTTGCCGTTTTCGTTCGATACGTAAAGCTTGTGAAGGTCGGGCACATAAGCCATTCCGTCTGGGTAGACACCGCCGGGAATACGACTGACAACGGCCAGGGTCGTTTCGTCAATCGCCACGATTTCGTTGGTGCCCGTCGCCGACGCGTAGACACGCGACAGTTCAGGAATAACCAGTACACCGTGCACCGACGAAACGTTCGCAATGCGTCCAACGACGCGGGATTCACGCAGGTCAAAGACGATCACTTCGCTGTCGCCCAAATGGGCGATGAACAACAGGTTGCGCGCTGGATCGTAGCTCTCGTAGTCAAGCCGAGTAGCGCCACCGGGCAACGGAATGTCGGTGACATGTTTCAGTGGCAGGTCGTTGGTCGATGGTTTGTCTGCAGCCTGAACGTCGCGAAGGTTCGCGACGTTCATGACGGCTAGCGCCATCAACAGGACGGCGAAGACTGGCAGAGCAAAACGTCGTTTGTGCCGTAGGGTCATGAGGTCCTCTTCTGCTTGGGCAGGGCGACGTCAATCGTCCTGCCTTTGTCCCGGTAATACAGGATTAGAACGTTCAGTGTGAACAGGCCTCATCACATCTGCGGAGGCCAGTTATGCGTCTCGCCTTGACACTCCTTGCACCAGGCGTACAGCGCGTCATACATGATCAAACCGTGCGACAGCATTTCCTGGTCATCGGCAAAGCGTTGCGACAGTCCTAGAGAAATCGCGTACAGCCCAGCCGATTGCGGCGTCAGATCAAGGCGGGAGGTATCCGCCCCACGCACGATTTTGGCCAAATGCTGCAAGGCGGTATCACTGAGCTGGTACTTCTTCAGGAACGCATCGAAGCTGCACAGCTCACCTACGTGGGAAAGCTCGACGCCCGGAATATCGTAAGGCGTTGCATCTTTCTCAGCGGCAAGCCGCAGAACGTCTTTGCTGGGGACGTAGAGGAACTCGGCCTGTGGATCGATAAAACGAGTGATCAGCCAAGGACAAGCGATGCGATCAATCTTGGGTCGTTCACGGGTAATCCACCTCATGCAACACCTCCTGCCTGGTTCGACAGGCTGGATGATCCGGCAGGCCCGATGCCTGCCAGGAAACGTTTGATCGCCGCACGCTTTCTAGCGCAGCAGATGCACTGCCAATCCAATGAGCGCACAGGCCATCAATACTTGAATGACGCCACGCTTGAAGCGAAACAAGGCAATCGCTGCGGCAATGGCGATCAGCGCAGAGGGCCAGTCGAGGGTGCCGCTGAACCCTTTGGGCCACAGCACGTGATAGCCGAAGAACACTGCCAGATTAAGAATCACCCCAACCACAGCGGCGGTAATCCCGGTGAGCGGCGCGGTGAACTTGAGTTCGTTGTGCGTCGTCTCCACCAGCGGGCCGCCGGCAAGGATGAACAGGAACGAAGGCAGGAAGGTGAACCAGGTCACCAGCGTCGCCGCTACGGCGCCGCCGAGAAACACCTGGTCGGCGCCGAACACCTGCGAAACATAGGCCCCGACAAAGCCGACGAAAGCCACCACCATAATCAGCGGCCCCGGCGTGGTTTCCCCCAGCGCCAAGCCGTCGATCATTTGTGTCGGGGTCAACCAGCCATAGTGTCCGACTGCGCCCTGGTAGACATACGGGAGCACCGCGTAGGCGCCGCCAAATGTCAGCAGTGCCGCCTTGGTGAAGAACCAGGCCATCTGGGTCAAGGTACCTTCCCAGCCAAAGAGTGTGGTCAGGATCGCCATTGGCAACGCCCATAACACCGCGCCGATGAGTGTCAGCAGCGCCAGCTTCAACCAGCTGAACCGGGCATGGTCGGGGGAAGGGGTGTCGTCATCGATCAATGCCGGGCCGTAGGATTTTTGGGCGGCGCTGTGGCCTCCGATCCGGAACTTCTCGGGAGCAAAACGGCCACCCAGATAGCCGATCAAGGCCGCACTGAGCACGATCAGTGGAAAGGGCACATTGAATGCAAATATCGCCGCGAACGACGCCGCCGCGATGGCCCACAGCCAATTGTTCTTCAGCGCTCGCGAACCGATTCGATGAGCCGCCTGTACGACAATGGCGGTCACGGCCGGTTTGATGCCATAGAAAAGCCCGGCGACCATTGGCACGTCGCCGAAGGCGATATACATCCAGGACAAGGCAATCAGGATGAACAGCGAGGGCAGCACAAACAGCCCACCTGCAATGACACCGCCCCAGGTTCGATGCATCAGCCAGCCGATGTAGGTTGCCAGCTGCTGGGCTTCCGGTCCTGGCAGCAACATGCAGTAGTTGAGGGCATGCAGAAATCGCCGCTCGGAAATCCAGCGCCGTCGTTCGACCAACTCCTGGTGCATGATCGAAATCTGTCCTGCCGGCCCGCCGAAACTGATGAAACCCAGCTTGAGCCAGAACCAGAATGCCTCACGCAAACTGATCGCCTCAGGCCTTGGCAGTTCAGCTTCAACAAGCGATGGAGATGCCTTACTCATTGGGGTTGTTCCTCTTTCACAAACGCGGCAAGCAGGCCGTCGAAGATGGCGCTCGCAGTAGCCAACAAGTGGTCATCATCAGTCATGGTTTCGCGTAGTCCGGCCAGCACCCGCTCGAGGCCGGCAGCCTCGACCGGCTGAATGCCGCCGATGTCGAGGTAATGCACGAGGGCTGCAACGCGCTCCAGACCCGGCGCCTGGATTTCAAAGCTGGCTTGCAGGGTTTCGAAGGTCACACGGTTGCCGACATGACTGAAGGTCGCCTCATCGAAATCGAAACCCAGGGCATCGGCGGGGCAGTCCTGCGGGCTGTTCAGCCAGAGGATCCGAGCGTGTGGATCGATGAAGCGTCGAATCAGCCAGGCGCAGGCCAGTCGATCAACCCAGGGCCGCTTGCGCGTTGCCCATACGCGACCCTGAAAGTCCGCAAGACTCAGCGGCACGATTGGCTGGTCGCGGCTATGGGGTTCGTCTGCCGACAATGCGCGACTGACGGCGGTCTCAAGTTCTTGCAAAACCGCGTCGATCTGCTGCTTCGGCTTACCAGGAAAATAATCGATAGTGGTCAGTTGTTCGTAGGCTTTGCGCAGCTTGCGAATCTGCTTGGTGGTCGCCAGTGCATTCTCGGTATTGAGCTGTGCACGGCAGGCATCGATCTCGGCGCCGAGCTTGCTGTACTCATCGCTACGGTCGAACAACGCTACGAAGCGTTCGCCATTTGGGTCGACGACAGGCAGGACATAGGCGGTGCCATTGATGGCCAGAATATCGCGTTCGACCGAGGACAGTGCTTCACGACAGGCGACCGTGTCCGGCAGCAGATAGGCGCCATCGCGTAACACCGCCGCTCCAGAGGCTTTCAGGGCGCGCCAGGCTCGCATGCGCTCGGTGGCATTGGCGGTCGGTAGGCCAAGGATTAATGCGAGCCAGTTTTTCATTTTATGTAGAGATACATTCAAAAAAAGTTTGTATATCTACAGTATTCCTCTCCGGGCCGATTGAAAAGCCCTCGCGCGCAAAGCATTTTGTCGGCTTGCCTGAACTGGCTTCAATGCTTGTGCCGGTGATGAATGTCGGGGTAATGCGGGTGGCTGTGGCGGATCGCCTGATGCTGGTGAACGTGACTGTGAGGTTCGCTGCCATCCCATTCAAAGTCATGCTCATGCTGATGGTGTTCATCGTGAACATGCCGGTGACCATGGATGAGCGGCTCGTGCTGGTGGTCGTGCGCGTGGCTTTCAGTGAGGTGAATCCAGACGCCAATGCCCATCAGCAGGGCGGCGATCCAGAACGTCAGTGAAGCAGGCTCGCCGAGGATCAGAATCGCAATCGCCGCCCCCAGAAACGGCGCGGTCGAAAAGTACGCGCCAGTGCGTGCCGTGCCGAGGCCGCGAAGGGCGAGCACGAACAGCACCAGGCTAATGCCGTAACCGAGAAAGCCGACCAGGAGTATCGGCGCGAGCGTGGCAATGTTCGGTAGTTTGGCCCCCAACGATAACGCCAGCGTACAGTTGACCGCCCCCGCGACCAGCCCCTTGATACCGGCAATGAACAGGGCATCGGACGCCGAGATCTTGCGGGTCAGGTTGTTATCGATGGCCCAGCAGGCACAGGCCAGCGCGACGGCCAGCGGGCCGATCCAGCCTTGTGCGTGTGTCGAGTCTTGCGGCCAGGCCAGGAACACTCCGCCAGCGACGATGGCCAACATCCCCGCAACGATTCGCCGATCAGCATTCTCCTTGAACACCAGCCAGGCCAGCAGCGCGGTCAGTACCGATTCCAGATTGAGCATCAGCGAGGCCGTTGCCCCTGACGTCAGGGTCAAGCCGAACATCAATGCCACCGGCCCAAGCACACCGCCGAAGGCAATGGCACCGATCAGCCACGGCCACTCGCCGGCCGTCAGGCCGGTTGCCTGCCAGCCGCGGTCACGGATAAACCTGACCAGGGTCAAGCCGAGGCCACTGCCCAGGTACAGCAGCCCTGCCAGTAAAATCGGTGAGACCTCCACACCCAGCAGTTTGGCCAGAGGGGTACTGGCGCCAAACAGTGCGGCCGCGCTCAAGGCGTAGAAAATACTCAGGTTCATGGGGGGCTCAGTGTCTTAACGTTCAAGGAGATTCAGGCCCTGTGGGCCATCAGAAATGCCAATACTGCCAATGATATCGCGCTACTTGAGCTTGATGCCCGGTTGGCGTTCATTTCAGGTACAAAAACCACGCCCCAGCGCGTGAAAGCTGCGGCGTCCTGTCCAATGAACGTCTGCTATTCGACGTGGACTCACCCGGTCGATTGTCGCGGCAGCAAGCATTGGGCATTATCCTTTGCCTGATATGAAGGAACGTATCCCATGACTACTACACCTACGTTGCATTTGATGTGCGGCAAGATCGCGTCTGGTAAATCAACGTTGGCAAAGGTACTTGCCGACAACCACGCGGCCATCCTACTCAGCGAAGACCATTGGCTTTCGATGCTTTACCCCGGAGAGATCCGTTCGGTGGGCGATTATGTGCAGTGTGCACATCGCATTCGTGGGGTATTGGGGCCGTTGGTCACCAACATGCTTGCGGCAGGTGTTTGCGTGGTACTGGATTTTCCTGCAAACACCGTCTCTGATCGCGAGTGGTTGCGCACCTTGGCAGATCATGCAAGGGCGCAGCATTGCCTGCATTATCTGGACGTTGACGAAGAGACTTGCCGCGCCAGATTGCACGCACGGAACGCCGAGGGCGCACATGATTTCGCAGCCACAGACGCCGAGTTTGATCTGATCACACGCTACTTCAGCATTCCGGGCGAGGAGGAGGGGCTGGTTGTCGTTGTACATTAGCAACGATCAACTTTGCGCTGGGCGACCACGTGGTAGCCGCCCCCTGCAGTGAACACGATTGCGAACAGGCCCGCCAGCAGGCTCGCGCCCCATAGCGCGCCATGGTCTTCGATGATCGCGGTGCTGGAGGGTGCATCGGCGCGGTAGAGCACTGTCACTGAGTCGCCCACCGCGTAGCCGAATATAAACCCGTTCTCGGGGTAGCTGACTGCCTTGCCCGTGGCGTCGGTGAAGTCAATTTGTGGGTGGCTGCCACCCGCGTTCAGGGCGCTGACATGCCCTTCGGCGCGTTGCGCCTGGGCCAGAAAGCCAAGCCGGTCTTCGACCAGCCATAGGGTGAGGTAGAGCAGGCACAGGCCCAGCGGGATGAAAATCAGCGCGCGAGGCAGATCGCCCCGGCCAGAAGATGGCGTCTTGGTCATGGCAGGTCCCTTGCATCGTCCGTAAACGCCGGTCATTACGAAGAACCGGCGGGAATCTGTCAATCGGATGGGGAAGAACTGCGCCTGGTGCTGTCCGGCGTTCATATCGGTGCCATTGCGTTTACTGACTTCGTCATGATCCATGGCAGCCTCCAAAAGCGGGACCGGTATTTTTATCACCGGTGTCGGGCGGTTTAACGGGTTTCGCGAGCGATACCATTTTGATATCTCATCCATTAAAGTATGCGCCGCTCGAGAGATGGATCCCGGGCTTTTTCTCATGGAGTAATTCAGTGAAGCACCTCAGCAAAGTTGTTGCCGTTGTACTGTTCGGCCTGGTTCTGGCGGGTTGCACCGGCACCTCGATGAAAACCCAGCACTATGACAGCACCCAATACACCGTTCTGGGTCACAGTGAAGCGAGTGCCACAGGCCTCATGCTGTTTGGCTGCATCCCGATCCAGCAGAACAGCCGTTTTGTTCGTGCTCAGGACGCGGCGATCAAGGCCAAGGGCGGCGATGCAATGATCAACACCCAGGTGCAGGAAAAATGGTTCTGGGCTTGGGTCCTGACCGGTTACACCACCAAGATTTCTGGCGATGTGATCAAGCTGAAAAACGTTCAGTAAGCGCGGTACCGAGCCTGCGGGCA
This sequence comes from Pseudomonas sp. GW822-FHT04C11, assembly GCF_058800905.1. Classification (NCBI taxonomy): domain Bacteria; kingdom Pseudomonadati; phylum Pseudomonadota; class Gammaproteobacteria; order Pseudomonadales; family Pseudomonadaceae; genus Pseudomonas; species Pseudomonas sp. GW822-FHT04C11. Next base: position 124,036 of record NZ_JBXAMS010000021.1, read on the forward strand.
AGTACGCGCTGACGTGAAAAAGCCCGGTTTAGCCGCAATGCTGTTCACTTAAGCCGATGTTTCAGGCACAACCGCAGGTGTGGCGAGGGAGCTTGCTCCCGCTGGGGCGCGAAGCGGCCCTGAATTGGGCCTGCTACGCAGTCCAGCGGGAGCAA